>JBFFLO010000057.1:0-10700 GCA_041554895.1 Lutimonas sp.
AATGAGCCCATAACCCATCACTGTGGTTCCAGGGTCAATTCCCAATATAATTTTCTCTTTTGGCAATTTCGATTCTTTTGATTGTTAGAGGTAAATATCAGAATGATATTTTGTTTCTTTGCGTAAATGTACAATAACTTGCAAAAATACTTTTCCAGTTTGGTGTTTTTAATTAAAATACTGATCGTTGCGGGGGCTTATTATGTTGTATCTGATAAGTTGCTCAATGACAGTAGTTTTAGCAGTTTTTTATGGATGGAACGCATTGAGGTATTGGGTTCTGCCAGCTTCTCATATATCCTTTTATTGCTTTTGATGACCCTGATCAATTGGTCACTTGAAATCTTAAAATGGAAAACACTTGTTAGTGCCGTTTCACAAATTTCGTTTCTTCAGTCAGCAAAGCAAAGTCTGGCTTCTCTTACGGCTTCTCTTCTTACCCCGAACAGGATTGGGGAATATGGAGCCAAGGCCATCTATTATCCCCGGGATCACCGCCCAAAGGTCCTGATGCTCAATTTTCTGGGGAATGGACATCAGATGCTGATCACCATGCTTTTTGGTTTATCCGGATTGTTGCTCCTAGAAGGGTATTTTTCGGTACAATCATTTCATGTAATTCCAATCCTGGGAATAGCGATGGTTTTGATCATTATATTTATTTCGATAGCCTTTTTTCAACAGAAATGGATCAAAAATTTTCGAGGAATCAAAAATAATTTCTTACAAATCCCTTTTGACATACATAAAACAACTTTTTTATACGCTGGCGCGAGGTATTTGATCTTTTCGCATCAGTTCTATCTTTTTCTGCTGTTCTTTGGAGCTGACCTTCAATATACTATGGCAATGCCAATCATTGTTACCATGTACCTGATCTCTTCTGTGATCCCAGGCTTTGTGCTTTTTGACTGGCTTGTAAAGGGTTCAGTGGCCGTTACTTTATTTCGTTTAACTGGAATGAATGATATCATCATACTCAGTATCACCGCCTCCATGTGGATCCTTAATTTTGCCTTGCCGGCCGTCATCGGCAGTTTTTATGTGTTGACTTTTAAAAGCAGTGCTTTGGTATATAGTGAAAGTAAACTAAGACAATGATTTACGCTGCATTTATTATTTGTTTCCTTTACGGATTTTTGATCTTGTATTTTTCCAAAGGAATCGACCGGTTAAAAGACCTGATCCGTGATCAGGAAAAGCCTGTGAATTTCTTTTCCATTCTGGTCCCTTTTAGAAATGAGGCCTTGAATTTACCAGGGCTTTTGCAAAGTATCGTTGCACTTGATTATCCTGCCGATCAATTTGAACTTATCCTGATCAATGACAACTCTTCTGATGCATCCGCATCAATTATTAATAACTGTAAGGAGGAGCACCCAGGGTTGAATTTATTGCTGATCGATAATAAAAAGCAAAGCACCTCTCCAAAAAAAGAAGCTTTAGAAGCAGGAATAACAAGAGCTTCTTATGACTGGATCATCACAACTGATGCAGATTGTATTGTTCCTGAAACCTGGCTTAACGCTTTTGATACAATGATCAGACAACAAGTACCAAAAATGATCGTGGCCCCGGTATCCTATGTGCCTAAAACTGGTTTTTTACATAGATTTCAGTTACTTGATTTTTTGGGCCTTCAGGGTATTACCATAGGTAGCTTTGGGATGAAGGATAAAAAATTTGGCCATCCTTTTTTATGCAACGGTGCCAATCTTTGTTATACAAAGGAATGTTTCAAAGAAGTGAATGGCTTTGCTGGGAATCATCACATACCAAGCGGCGATGACGTATTCCTTCTTGAAAAAATGCTTGATAAATTTCCGGATGATGTCAGGTTTATGAAATCAAAAGATGCCATTGTGCTTACCTCTTCCAAAGATTCCTTTCAGGAACTCATTCAACAAAGAGTGCGATGGGCTGCAAAGACAACAGCCTATAATTCCCTTTTTACAAAGAGCGTTGGAGTTCTGGTATTTATGACGAGTTTGATCATGGTCAGCATCTTTATACTCGCAAGCATAGGTCAATTACCATGGCTCCATGTTGGATTTATCTTTGCCATTAAATTCAATATGGATTTTATACTGCTCTATAAAACTTCCCGGTTTTTTCAGCAGGAGGAAGTGATGAAATCGTACTTTATGTCCAGTTTGTTACACCCTTTTTACACGGTACTTGTAGCCATCTTGTCGTTCAAAAAAAGTTACACCTGGAAAGTAAGGATTTATTGAGATCCTGATGGGTCTTTTGCTGAAATTTGAATAGGTAGTTTAAACATGGAATTTACGGGAATACCTCTTTTCAAAGAAGGTTGGACCGTTGCCGGCAACATGGCAAAGCTTTTGAACAACAAACTGTCAAGCTCGGGGACCTGCTGCTCAATTTTGGGGGTTTTGTGAATATTGACTATCGATATTTTACCTGCTGTATCGACAAGAATATCGACCATGATGGTATCACGCACTGTATCTGAAAGCCCTAAAGAGTTTTTACTGGTAATTTTCTGCAGGCGCCTGATCAGCTCCATTTCAAAACAAAGATTTTGCTTTTCACTGCTATCACAATTGTTACAATCAAGGAATAAAGGGTAAACGTCTACATCATTATAATCAATAACCGTATCTAAAAGGGCAGCATTTCTTAGAGTCGTCTTTTTAGGCGATATAAAATCACAGGAATAGGTTACCATGATAATCGATATGAGGATGACCGGCCTAAAAAACATTGTATTCGCTTATACCTTGTGAATGTACAAATATTTTCGAAAAACGGCTGCTATTGTATAAAACTTAAACAAATTGTTAATACTATCATGGATCTTTCCAGGGACCTGTCATATTTAGGCAGAAATCACTAAATTGAATTCGATTTCACATACCTCTTTGACATTTGACCCATGGATTTGATCTTAGTGCTTTTTGGTTTAATTTTTGTGATTCTTGGCATCATTGGATCGATCTTACCCGTCTTACCAGGTCCCATCACAGGTTGGATAGGGCTTCTTTTACTTTTCCTGACCAATGCAGTACCCATGAATTATTATACGCTCGGGGTCACATTTATTATCGCATTACTTATTTTTATGCTTGATTATATTATTCCAGGACTTGGAGCCAAAAGGTTTGGCGGCTCAAAAAAAGGAGCGGCCGGTGCCACAGTTGGCCTAATTATCGGACTGCTCCTTCCCGTTCCACTTGGATTTGTGATCGGGGCGTTTTTCGGTGCCCTTATAGGCGAATTAATACACGAACCCAGAGGTATAAAGAGGGCTCTAAAGTCAGCTTTTGGATCGTTTGTAGGTTTTCTTGCCTCTACTACCATGAAATTATTTACAAGTCTTATCTTTTTAGTTATATACTTCTATGAACTTTCAAGTTACTGGAGCGAGGTTTTTACTTTTTAACAGCTTTCTCAGGCTGTTTTTTAGAAAATTCAAATGGTTCCTTTTACGAATTTTAATTGTAAATTTGATAGGGGTCAGAACATCCTGAAGTTTTTCAGATTTAGTAAGAATTCAAATTTGTTGCTCCTTATGACGTTTCCATTTTTTGCCGGATTAATGGCCTCTATGCTTCATGTGATCATGGGGCCCGATCATATCGCTGCCGTGCTCCCTTTTGTCATTGAAGCAAAGCGGAAAGCTTGGAAAATAGGTTTGTTTTGGGGGATCGGTCATATTTTTGGAATGCTGCTGATAGGGTTGTTATTCATGCTTTTTAAGGAAATGATCCCTGTTGAGGAAATTTCCGGTTACAGCGAACAACTCGTGGGTCTTGTTCTTGTGATCATAGGGGTCTGGGCCTTTGTAAAAATTTTCAAATCCCAACCGCATCACAAGCATTTACACATACATAGCGAAAATCAACCACTCATACATAAACATGCCCACGAACATGCCCGTAACCCAACTCATGAGCATAAGCACAAAGTTCAGGAAAAACAGGGCTATTTGGCCTCCTTTTGGATCGGCATTCTACACGGATTGGCGGGAGTGGCTCACTTTATATTGTTCATTCCCATATTGGGATTTGAAAATAATTCGGCGGCAGGAAACTATATTGCCGGATTTATCCTGGGAATTATAATAGCGATGACTTCATTCTCAATTATTGTAGGAAAGATTGCTGATTTTGCCAAGAATGAACACAATCAAAATCTTTATAAGGGTATCCGCCTGGCTGGTGGGATTTTTGCCATAGTCATTGGTGTCTATTGGATGATAGGACAGTAATTTTTTTTAGGTTCAACAGATTCTCGGCAATTGCTCACCAATAAGGGGGCTCACCATTCTATTGCCTCCAACTGAACTTTGCATCACAACTTTTTTCGGATGTTCTTCAGTAATGTATCCCACACACCTGGCATTTCTGCCCTTGGGATCTTTTTTCATCATTTCCAGAAACTTCTCGGCAATATTTTCCTCAACAATGCTAATAAATACGCCTTCGTTAGCCACATATAAGGGGTCAAGACCCAAAATTTCACAAGCTGCCGCCACCTGTTTCTCTAAGGGCAGGTCGTTTTCAAAGATCTTTACCCCCATGCCTATGTCAGTTGAGATCTCCGACAAAACACTGGCCAAACCTCCTCTGGTTGGGTCCCTGAAAAGATGTATATCTTCCCCAAAAACATCAAGCAACTGCTCCACAAGATGGTTAACATTGGTCGTATCACTTTCTATGGTAGATTCGAATTCCAGACCTTCACGCTGTGACATTATAGCCATGCCGTGCTGGGCAATGTTTCCATTAACGATAATGCGATCACCCGCCTTGATATTACGCGCTGCAATTTTAGCCTTAGGGTGCACTGCACCGAAACCTGTTGTATTGATAAATATTTTATCTCCCTTTCCTCTTTCAACCACTTTAGTGTCTCCGGTAATGATCTGCACACCGCTTTTGTCAGCCGCCTCTTTAACTGATGTTACGATTCTGATGAACTGCTCCATCTCCAAGCCCTCCTCAACGATAAAAGCCAGGGACAGATATTTAGGTATGGCCCCACACATCGCCACATCATTGACTGTGCCGTTGACCGCAAGTTCCCCAATATTCCCACCTTTAAAAAAAACAGGAGAAACAACGAAGCTATCTGTAGAAACAGCAATCTCAGTATCAAATTTTATAATGGCCCCATCATGTTTTTGATTCAACAAGGGGTTGTCAAAGGTGGAAAAAATAATCGTATCCAGCAGGTCCCGGGTCATAATTCCCCCGCTTCCATGCCCTAAATTAATGGTACTATACTTAAGTTCTTTTGCATCCATAATGTTACCTTATTGAATATTCTGAAAAATTATAATAAGCACTGCAGGCCCCTTCTGATGAAACCATCGGCGCACCCAGTGGATTTGCAGGCGTACACTTTATACCAAACTCAGGGCAGTTCATCGGTTTTTTGATGCCCCTAAGCACCTCTCCTGCCATGCAATTGGGATGCTCGCTAACCTTGATTCCTTCTATGCCAAACTTACTTTCAGCATCATAGGCCATATAATCTTCTGTCAACCTGTAACCGCTTTCCGGAATCATACCAATACCTCTCCATTCTCTGTCTCCAACTTCAAAAACCTGCCGGATAATTTGGATTGCATTCGAATTCCCTTCTTCCTTTACCACACGAGAATATTGATTTTCTACTTTATAAACACCGTTTTCCAATTGATTCACCGCCAGTTGAATTCCCTGAACAAGGTCCAAGGGTTCGAACCCTGTGATGATGATAGGTGCTTTATATTTTGCAACCAAAGGGTGGTATTCTTTGTATCCCATAATGGCGCAAACATGCCCTGCACCTAAAAAAGCATCTATATTGCAGAATTCATCGTCCAGGATGGCTTCCATAGCGGGAGGAACCAGCACATGTGATACCAATATAGAATAATTCTTAAGCCCTTCCTTTTCGGCGTGAAGTACTGACAACGCATTGGCAGGAGCAGTAGTTTCAAATCCAACGGCAAAAAAGACGATTTCCTTGTCCGGGTTGTTTTTGGCAATATTGACGGCCTCTAAAGGTGAATATAAGATTCGCAGATCTCCGCCTTTTGCTTTTGCTTCCAACAGGCTTTGCCTGCTTCCCGGAACTCTGATCATATCACCAAAGGAGCAAAGGATAACACCCTGTTCCAGCAATGCAATGGCTTTATCAATAAGGTGCAAAGGTGTCACACAAACCGGGCAACCTGGTCCGTGGATCATTCTTATCTTCTCGGGCAATAGTTCTAAAATACCATTACGAACCAAACCATGGGTTTGCCCTCCGCAGATTTCCATGATATTCCATGGCCTTGTAACAGATTTTTCCAGGTTATCAAGTATCCGTTTGGTGGCTTCAATATTTCTGTACTCGCTTAAATATCTCATCTATTCCTTTATTTGTTTGTCCATGCAGTGGGTGTAATACATGAGTTGACCAATAGATATATTTTCATCATTAGGAGCTAAGTTACGGTTAAAAAACAGGTCGAACTCGTTTTCTGCCAATTCCTTGATCATATCTATTAAGACAGTGTTTTGAAAAACCCCGCCACTTAACGCGATTTTTCGAATCCCTTTAAGTTGTGCCATATCTATGACCACATGAGCAAGGGTGAACAGAAAATTAAGAATAATTGCTTCCTTTTCCAAGCCTTCTAAAAAATCCTTGTAAAGATTGGTCCAAAGCACATGTGTCGGAACATTGCCATCCGCTTCGGGCCTTACATATATTTTCAACAGAGCCGGATCATAATCACGGACTGCATTTTCTAATAGAATGGCCCCCTCTCCCTCATAGCTGTTCATATCACAAAATCCAAGCAGCGAAGCCAGGGCATCAAATAACCGCCCCACTGAAGAAGTTTGCAGCTTATTGGATGCTTTGATGGAGGTGTAAATCGCTATTTCCTGAGCTGAAAACTTATCACTTAAAAAAGTGGCTTTCGCGTCATTATTTAATGAAAACAAAGACAACCTTGACTCTTTTGACATTTTATCGCCTGCAAGCCAATGAAAATATTCAAAATGACCTGTTCTTCTCATCTCTCCATCTCGATAGTTAAAGAACTCCCCTCCCCATATATGACCATCATCGCCATAACCTGTTCCATCCCATACCACTCCTAAAACGTCATGATCGTTTCCAAACAAATGATGTTCGCCCAAAACTGAGGCAAAATGGGCCATATGGTGCTGTATTTTGTAGACAGGAACTTTCATTTTCACAGATAATTCCCCTCCGTATTGGGTACTTAGATAAGCAGGGTGCTTATCCACGAGGATACAATCAGGCACTGCCTTAAAAATATGCGTAAAAACAGCTATTGTCTCGACAAACCTGGCATAAACTTCATAATGGTCAAGATTGCCCAGGTATTGACTCAGGTACAAATAGTCATTTGGAGAAAAGGCAATGGTACTTTTCAAATGCCCGCCTAATGCCAGGATCTTCGTTTTGGTATTGGGAACAAAATCAAAGTAATTTGGTGCAAAACCCCTTGACCTTCTAAAAAACACCTTCTGTCGGTTTCTAAAACTAAATTTGATGACAGAATCATCCTGGGGATTCGATATACTGAGATTATGATGTAAAAAATAGTCAGCAACATGCGAAATCAATTCAAGGGCCTTATCCTTGCTACTAATGATGGGGCTGCCGTGTATGTTCCCACTGGTAGCCACCAAAGGTCTGCCAAATTCCCGGGCAAGCAATTCCAGTATGCCTGTATAAGGAAGCATTACGCCAAGCTGATTAAGTCCGGGAGCCAATTCATTAAGTGCCAGTTGGCCTTTAAAACCGCCACTTGATACAATAACAATAGGTCTTTCCGGGCCAGATAATGCTGTGATCTGGTCATGACCAAGTACGATTTCCTTCTTCAGCAGGTCAAGTGAAGGATACAGAATGGCAAATGGCTTTTTGGGCCGTCTCTTTAAGTCCCTCAATTTATTTATCACTTCTGAATTGCCTGCATCGCAGCATAGTAAATAACCCCCTGTATTCTTAATGGCCAAAATCTTTCCATTTCCAATCAATTCACTGATCTTCTTAAAGATATCGGCAGCACCTGCCTCGATAAGGTTTCCCTGCCGATCTTCCAGCTGCATCCCAATACCACAATTTGGACAACTGTTGGTTTGAGAATGATACCTTCTGGCCTTTGGATCTTCATATTCTGCCTTACATACAGGGCACATTGAGAACTTATGGATACTTGTATGTGCGCGCTCAAAAGGAAAAGTATTTGTAATCGACCATCTTGGGCCACAATTCACACAGGTAGTAAAAGGATACAAATATCTTCTGTTTTCAGTATCCGAAATTTCAGAACTACAAGTCTTACATATGGCAAAATCGGGTGTCAGGGCCAAATTGAGTTTATCCGTTGTTTGGGTGTGTACAATTTCAAATCTGTCGAATTTCACCCAATCCGACTTTATGATCTCGTGTGTCCTGATTCTGGCAACGGGAGGAGGATTTTCGATGAGTTCCTTATAAAACCGGCTTAGATGCTGTTCAGCTCCGGAAACAAAAATAGTGACTCCGTGTTCGTTGTTTGACACATTTCCCGTAAGCCCCAAGCTTTTGGCCAGCTTGCTTACATACGGGCGAAACCCGACACCTTGAACCCTTCCGTTACAAATTATTTTATAAGTACTTAGCATGTTTGATGAACAGTAAAAAAACTACAATACTAAATTATGGTTTTTAGTATGAATTTCTTTAGCCAATTCAAGAATGAGGTTTGCAGCTTCAGGGATGGAACCTGCTACCTCGTCAGAAAGCTCGAGGGTCATGGGTTTCATTTCTTTGATCGAAACTGTCAATAGTTGTATCCCGGGTCTATGATCCATTAAATACACCGCTTCGATCATGTCTTTCAAACCCACATCATGAACACTCAAAGCAGATGGAAAATCTGAAGCAAATTTTGGCTTGATCAGCGAGATGCTACCTGGCTCTTTACCGTCCATGGTGGCATCTACAAAAATGATATGACCGTAGGCTTCGATGCAACTTAAAAGTAAAAACCCACCTGTACCGCCATCCAGAATATCAAGATAGGAAGGGAGTTCCAAGGTGTTCATTTTTTGTATCAACTGAACGCCAACACCCTCATCCCCCATTAAATAATTTCCTATTCCAAGTACAAGGATACTTTTAGATTTATCTTTTTCAAAAAAATAAGCGTCACTGCTTATGGCGATTGAAGCTCTTTGTTCATCCTTCATAAATTCTTTTTTTTACACTATTAGGCTTGCCCGAACGTTTGTCTTGACACTATGTACATACAGGTATCAGACACTTACTTTAGGGCAAGCCTAAAAATCAAATTAACACAACTAAATTCGGGTGAACATATTGGTTAATCAACCTTTAAATATGATCATCCTTTTTTTAAACGCTCTTTTCTTACAAATTTATAACCGCTGATCATAGCAGATGATTCTCCTCTTCCTTCAAGCCAGTCATGGTAGAAAACCAGATATACATGAACAAGTGTAAATATGATGAATAACCATGTGGCAATGTGGTGAATAAACCTTGTTGTCATTTCATCCCCGATCAGATCAGGCACCCAAGCAAATAATTTAGGCAACCACCAACCTGATGTAGGCGCATAAAGGCCAAAGCCGGTAAATATTTGTACCAATGCCAAAAGGAACAACACTAGGTAAGACAATGAAGCTACATAATTATGACCTACACTAATATTCTTAAGCACTTCCTTTTCTTCATTTTGCAAGAGAATATCAATTTTTATGACATGCTTGATATTGTTCCACGCCTTTTTTGACAAGGGAATAAATGCCCTCCAACTTGAATAATAATTACCCATAAATGCCCAGTAAACCCTGGCAAGTATATTTATGAAAAAAATATAGGCCGTAATAAAGTGAATCATTCTTACCGTGCCAAACCAATAAGAATCCACAGCCTCTGCTGTTGACATCAAGGCCGGCGGGTCGGCAATAATTAAACCTGTGATAGCCAAAACCGTTATGCAACCGGCATTCAGCCAATGAAAAATTCTAACAGGCAGTTCCCAAACCAAAACCCTTTTAAAGTCATATGTTTTATTCAACAAGGTATCCATCTTTTTTACATCATAAAATTATACGTCACAACTTCCTACATTACTCACTCTTGAGAGGTGATTTCCGTGCTCATCATACAAATGAACCGCACAGGCAAGACAAGGATCGAATGAATGCACGGTGCGGATGATCTCTAATGGAAGATTCGGATCAGCAACCGGTGTATCCAAAAGGGCCGATTCATAAGCAGAGCGCTGCCCCTTGGGATCTCTGGGTGATGCATTCCAGGTTGTAGGAACGACCTGCTGATAGTTCTCTGTTTTTCCATCCTTTATTTTAATCCAATGTGCCAGACCTCCTCTTGGCGCTTCGGTAAAACCAACTCCTTTTGCCTCAGAAGGCCATTTTGAAGGATCCCACATCTCCATATTGGCCATGCGCGTGTCACCGTTCTTTATGTTCAACAACAATTGATCATAAAATTCCAAGGTCCAGTTCGCCACTAGTTGAGATTCGATACCTCTTGCGGCTGTTCTTCCTAAAGTCGAGAATAAAGCATCCACGGGAACGTTCAAATGCTTTAATGCACCGTTTACAGCATCCTGAATTTCTTTATTGCCTCTTCCGTAGCCCACAAGTAACCTTGATAAAGGGCCCACCTCCATTGCTTGACCCTTC
>JBFFLO010000058.1:0-10673 GCA_041554895.1 Lutimonas sp.
CTGTTGTTTTCCACATCGGGGTAAAAACCCAGGTATCTGGTTAATTGAAGCATAAACACCAAATGAAAATTGGCAAATGAATCATGCTGATCCAACCATTGAAACGAAGATTCAATAAAATTAAATTGCACTTGATTTTGTTCCTCTTCTTTTAAGGCATAGGCCAAAACTTCTGCTAAAAATAAAGCGATCGACTGTTTGTATATATTTGTGGCAAGACTTTGGTAAAGATATGAGGCCCTGACCTCGGTCATTTTGTTCAGGTTGCCCTGCTTGTTGTGATAGGCTGTGATATCAAGCTGGCTCAGAGCTTGAAAATATCCTATTTTCAGTTTTTTGCTCTTTGACCTGAAAATACTTCTGATCAAATAAGATTTAACGCCTTCCTCGGTAAGACATTTTACAATAAGGTCTGCTTCTCCATACTTGATAGAGGTTAAAACAATTGCCTTGGTTTTGATCAACATTTGACACAAAAATTAATTGATAACCGCAATTTTAGTCGATGCAGTTTCTGATTTATCAGGACTGGTCAACAGCACGATATAGACGCCTGAAGCCACTTTTCTTCCGTTAAGGTTGGTTTTGTCCCAAATCACTTTTCCTCCTCTAATTTCCTGACCAATATCCACATTGGTTTCATGTACCAGCCTGCCGGCAATGTCAAGGATCTTTACATTAGTTCCTTTGGGAAGATGCGTTCCGTTTCTACCATCTATGGTAACAAATTCATGTTCCTTTTTAACCGGGTTCGGATACGCATAAACCTCCTCTAATGCGTCTCCGAACGGAGCAACTTCACTGTTAAAAGCAACAATTCCCTTATCGGTGGCAAAATACACTTTACCCATGCTGTTGTCGATCTTGATCTTTAATACACTATTGGAAGGCAGGGGTGAATTGTCTTTATTGAAATTATAAAGCGTCTGGTTTCCCGAGGGGTTAGTGCCCAAGGCTCCTCCAGTATCGGTACCGAACCACTTGTTCCCCGCTCCATCTATTGCTATCGAATTAACAGGTTGATCTCCCAATAATTTTTTTGGCACTCCATTATCGTCAATAATAACCGGTTCTGCATCATAAATATCTGCTTCAAAAAGGCTTTCTGCCCCTGTAAATACTACAAGTCCTTTTTGGGTCCCGATCCATATTCTGTTATTCCTGTCAACAGCAAGGGTTCTGACATTTAGATCGGGTAAAGACCCCTTGGTGCTTTCGGCTATAAGTGCCCTTTTCCTATCGCCAGACTCATTGTAAACCAAGGCTCCATTTCTCCTTGACCCTATCCAGACACTTCCTGCTTTATCAATGGCCAGTTCTGTGAGCCCCAAGGCGACTTGTTCTGTTGCAATAGAACTCAGATCAAAACCTTTCCAATTGCCATTGGGTTCTCGTTTTTTTAACTTTTTTGGTACCCACGCATTTGTAACCCAAAAATTTCCCCGGTTATCAAAAGCAGCACCATTTACCCTGATGCTTGACTCAGGTTCTCCAGCCTGGTAAAGATCTTCCAGTCCGCTATTGCTGTCATCCCAAATCACCACAGGTTCATCCTGATCAACAACCAACAGACCACTTCCCCAGGAGCTGAGGTAAGCTTTGTTTTCGGAAGAAGGATCAATGGTTATATGAACAAGGTCCTGCGCAGGAAAAGCGGGGTCATAAGCTTTATTTACCCATTGCGTCGGTTCAGTCGAGGAGCCGTTATAATGAGAATATCCAAATTTCTTCTCAAGAGGGTCAAAAGATAAATTATAACCTCCATATACTACCCACAAGTTGTTATTTGCCGCCTCAATTGAAAATACTTTATTCGAGGAAGGACCTTGAGGGTGGATCTCTTGGTAAGACGGATCACCAAACGATTTTTTCAAGATACCAAAACTTTTGGTCGCTAAATACACCTGATCCCCTCTGGCAAAAGAGCCATTCAATTCAAAATTATAGCTGCCAAGAGTTCCTGCTTCATAAATTAACGACAGCTCTTTATCAACAACAAGAGCAGATTTCTGAAAGGTCAATGACATGAATTGTTCAGAAGACCTCAAGTTTAATATAGTTTGGTTGTAGTTTCCCCTTAAGCGCAATTCATCTATTGCCGTTAGCTCATAAAGTAAACTCGTGCTACAGGTAAAAATTTTACCATCAAGCACCGAAATAGATCTGAAATCACCCAGCAACTCACCGGCTGGTTGAAGCCAGTTATTATAATCAATAAGATTGGGGTCATTTGCGTCGGCGGTGTAGATTCCTTTTTGACTAACGGCGTATATGGTCCCTTGATAGACAATACTTTCGTTAACGAATACCGGATTGGAATTTTCATCGATATAAAAAGTGTCTCCAAAGGCTAAGTTTTCAATATCGTAAACAACGATACCAAAGGGTGTAGACAAATACAATTTTCCATTAAATTCAGTGATATCATTAATTTGCTTTTGGCCGGTAATATCTAATCTTTCAATATCATTGGCTACCGTGATCTTTCCGTTTTCGTCAATGATCTCAAGTAAACCCGTTTGATAGCCTATAATGAACCGCTTAGTTGCCGGGCTATAATAAAGGCTTGTTGTTTCCTTCCCTGACAAACCATGGACAGAGGAAATCTTTTCCATTTCACCTGTGTCAACAACATAAATAAATGCAGCATTGTCTGCAATGGCAAATATCCTGTTATCTGTGCTGATAAAATCCTTTACATTATTATAGGAAAAAAAGTCTTCCCATGAATTGCTAAAATCAGTTTGAGATAGCAAAGGATGAGAAAAAGTAAGTATGAACAGAATGGTGAAAAAGTCTTTTTTATCAAAAAGAGACATAAAATCGATTTTGTTCAAAGATATTTATTTCCATGAAAAAATGTGCAGATAATAGACCTATTCGATATATTTTTGCCACGTATCAAAAAAATGACTTTATGAATCAACACCTGGCTATTTCACTGATCGTTGTTTACCTGACCTTAAGTTTTACATACTCTATTATTGAAAAAATCATGCAATGGCATGACTGTAAAGTATATTACCGGGAACATTTCAAAAGATCCTTTCTTAAAAATCATGTTCCTTCCGCGATACTTTTAATCATCTTAATGGAACTGATTTGTGTTGGGTTGAATACAATAGGATTATACAACTTGCTGAAGTTTGGTAGCACAGATCTGGTTTTATGCGGAATGCTGGCTGTTTCATTCACCTTGTTGTCGCTGATGACCGGACAAAGAATAGCCCAGGATTACTCCGGGGCTATGAATATTACGGTATATTTTATCCTTACCGTTTTGGGTGTATTTATGCTTGAAACTGTCTAAAACGAGTTTTGCAAATCTAATTTGGTTACCGTCATTAACTCTCCTTCAAGAAATACTTTCACAGGATATACGCCTTTCTGAAAATTTTGTCCCTTTCTTTGGATGAACATGGTAACATCTACATCATGATTGTTATAATTAATAATGGCATGATCAGTGTACTTTGATTCTTTCTCTCCGTTCTTCATTTTAAATATTCCCTTGGCCTCTTCCACGTTTCCTTCTGGATTCTGCAATACCAAATGAGCTTCCTTTCGTCCCGAACCTACTTTTTCATTGCTCTTTAGCTTAAAGGATACCTTTATCAAATCTGTTTTGCTCGCGTTATTTGTTTTTTGATATTTCCCGTTTCCATTCATTTTCATGGCTGTGATCTCTACATTGTCCACGCTTAGATTTTCCTCCATTTCTGCTACCTTGGGTTTTTCTTTCTCAACTTGAGCCACGTCATTCTGACCTGTTTCTATTGGGGCATGGGCCAATTGTCTTTCTCTTCTTGACGAAGATCCTGATGCAACACTTCTGCCATTGCTTACCATTAGATCGCGGTATTTTTTCTTAAAATGAAGCACATTGTTTTTATATTCAATTATATTAGACCAACCTGTTTCTTCAAGTTCCTGGGCATTTACAATTATAGCCGCAATTTTATCTTTTTGCATTTTTAGAGAATCGGAAAGTTTAGGATATTGAGGTATCGCATCTTCATATTTCTTCTCCAGCTCTGATAACTGCTCAATCATTTTGACTTTTTCAGTTCCTATATAATTCAAGACTTTATTACTCTCTGGATTGGTAGCAACAATTGTCGAATTATAATTAATGATCACGGCCTCTTTAACTTCCTTCTTATTTGTTTCTTCCTTTTCTTCTTCTGAGGCAGTAATTACGGCAACAGCTTCCTCTTCAACTTTCCCACTTTTGTTTTCTATTTCATCTATGCTGTTTTCTGCAATTTTTTCTTCTTTTACAACTGGTTTCTTTTCAACTTTATTTTCTTCCAGGGCAACTTTCGGAGTCGGAATTTCTTTCTCAACCTGAGCAACAGGAACCAACTTCAAACTTTCATCAGTAATGTCAGGAGTGTTTATTTGATGATCCGTCTCTGCAACCTTAACGGTTTCTATCCTGGCGCTTTCAATATTTTTAACTTCTTCCAGGGCAACTACCTCAGTTGATTCAGTGACCAGATTTGCAGTCGGTAATTCTTTGACTTCGCTCAGCGCCACCTTTTCCACTGGTTCTAATTCTTCAACTGTATGAGCCTTCGCCGCTACAGGAACCACTGTTTTTTTAGTTTGAATGGCTACCTTGGTTTTGGCAGATCCTGATTTCTTTTTCTTTACATCTGCCGGGATATTCACGAAATTGAATTCTGTCCTTCTGTTCATCTGATGCGATTCGTCTTTACATTCAACACCATTAACACACTGGTTGATCAACTTATCTTCACCATATCCCTTAGATCGTATCCTGTTTTCATCGATCCCTTTTGATTTAAGGTATTCAACTGCTGCTTTTGCACGTCTTTTGGAAAGCTCAACATTATAAGCGTCAGTACCTCTTGAATCTGTAAATGATGAGGCTTCAATGATAAGGTTCTCATTCTCCTTCATGATATCTGCGATCTTATCCATTTCAGCTGCCGCTTCCTGGGTAATATTTGATGCATCGAATTCATAGTAAATAGGAGACATCTTGTTAACTACAGGTTTTTCAATTTTGCTTAGATTCAAATTCGTGTGCAAAGCAGCATGGTAGTTCTCTTCAAGTATCTCTATCCGTTTTTTGTCATTTAGATAGTTAGGATTAGATGCTACCAATTCGTATTCTTTAGCACATGAAACAGTAAACTGATAAGTTCCATCACTATAAGTAGCAACTGATTCAAGTAAACTACCATCTATGGAATAAAGATCTACTGTAGCACCCGGAATTACTTCATAGGAGTCTTTGTCTCTTACCTTACCATCAACAGTGATAAAACATTCTCCTGGTCGAACATCTTCTTCCAGCGTAAAAGAATAGAGGTCGTTAAAACCATCTCCTTGTAATCTGTTAGAAGTGAAAAACCCCTGGTTATTATCTTTATTAACGATATAGGCAAAGTCATCATTGATACTATTTATTGGTGCGGCCAATTCATATACTTCGGAAGTTGCATTGTCAAATACTTCAACGGCGAAAACATCTAATTTCCCCTGGCCTTTATGCCCATCTGATGAAAAGTATAATATGTTTTCTTCACTAATGAAGGGCGTTGTTTCATTACCTTCAGTGTTCACAAAAGCTCCTAGGTTACGGGGTTTACTAAAATCTCCTTCTTTTAATATATCAACAACAAAAATATCGGTATTTCCTTTTGAAGGTAATCGGTCCGAAACAAAATACAACTTGCTATCATCGGCATTAAGTACCGGATAACCCGTTGATGCTTTCTTTTTGTTAAATGGCAGTTTTTTAATATTTGTCCAACTTCCGTCGGCTGCAACATCAGCTTTATATAAAATCAATCTCTTGTTCTTGGGTAAATTCTGTTTTTTTAGTTTCTTCTTGTATTTGTTCCTGCTGAAGTAAACTGTTCTGCCATCCTTGGAGTAAGTTACTCCGGTTTGGTTAACCCTTTTGTTAATATCCTTGGTTACCCTTTTTACATTTTTAATTTCTCCATCGAAATTTATATCCCCTTTATAGAGGTCCTTTCTTGGATTGTAATTTTTTTTAGCTGTAGTCACCTTGTGATCAGCTGAAGTAAAAATCAATTTGTTCTCATCCAATATGGCAACACCATAATCAGAGTTCTTCTTATTTACTTCTAAAAATTTAATTTGGTACTTTCCGGTTGACTGACCCGATACTTGTAAAAAGTAAGCGAGAAAAAAAACTAATATGAATCCCCTTTTCATAATTTGTAACTTATAATTGTTTGTATTTCAAATATTTAATTGCTAACATCAATCTGCTTCTTATTTTAAAACCTGCTCGAAACAATGACAGTTCTTGATTTAACAACTTATCAACAGTGTGTTAATAACGTAGGAAAGACCAAAAAATTATATGCAGTGAAAAAATATCATGTGAAAAACAAGGTGAAAATCAGGCACAAAAAAAGCCCTGCAATGCAGGGCTCTTTAAATCTATAACCTTCAATGAATTAATTCACCGGCGCAGGTTCTTCAGCGGGAGTCGCTACTTCTGCAGGTGCTTCAACTTCGTAATCGGCATTTAATGCATCAATTACCTCATCTGTGATATTAAGAGACTCTTCTCCGTATAGCACACTTTTTGTTTGCATTGAAGATCCAAGAATATAAGTATATCCCTTTGATTGACCATATGCTGCCAAGAAGGTTTCAATATCAGTATTGATCTTTTCAAACATTCTCTGGCCTTCAGCCTGAACCTGCTGCTGCGCCATTTGTTGTTGTTGTTGAAAGGATTGTTGCTCTTGCATTAATTCAGATTCTCTTTTCTGACGTGCCGAAGCAGATAAATTGTCTTTATTTTGTTGATATTCCTGGATCTTTTGTTGCAAAGGCATTGCTATCTGATCCAATTGTTGGGAAATTTGCTGGGATTGGGCCTTCATATCTTCTTCAGCTTGTTTTGCTCCATCATACTCCTTCAATATTTCCTCCACATCCACATAGGCTATCTTTACCTGGGTACAAGACGCCAACAACATCATTAAAGAAAATACTATTGCTAATTTTTTCATCCTAATTAATTTTTGATTTAGTGTGGCAAATGTAAAATAATCATTCGATTAACAATAAAAAACTTTCACTTATTGGCTTTTAAGATATATAAACGTTCCTTATAGAAATTGTGCATTTATAAGATTCCTTTATAGAGTCCAGGGCTGTAGGGCCCTACGGGGCTTTATTTCGAAAATTTTCCTTTACAACTTAACCTAGGCGTTGTGAAAGTCTCTTAAAACGGCTTAAAAAGCGTTTTAGCGTTTCTTTATGATATAAACCTTGGATGAGAACTCATTTGAACGCATTGCCTTTATGTTGGATATCAATCCTGTCTTAAATCCGGAAATCAAATTTGCTTTACCTGTCATATATTTTTCAGAAAGCAGACTTACATAAAAAGAATCAAAAATCAATGGCAGCGTTTTAATTACATCAAAGTCATGTTCACCAAAAAGTTGTTTAATTGATTTTTCACTAAAATGCCATAAATGTCTTGGCACGTCATATGCCGCCCAAAACTCTTTATAGTGGCTTGCGTCATAACTTTTGAAATTGGGAACCGCAACAATTAAGTATCCATTAGGAGCAAGCAGGCCTTTTAGCCTTTCTATATATTCCAATAAATTAGGGACATGCTCCAATACATGCCACATCGTAATAATATCGAAACCCTGGTGTTTGATATCAGAAAACTCCTCGATGCTATTTTTGATTCCCTCTTTGGAAGTAATTTTATTTAATGCAAGTTCCCGAGCCATTTTACTTGGCTCTATCCCGGATATCTTCCATCCATCCTTTTCACAAACCGATAACAGGTCTCCCGTTCCGCAACCAATATCTAAAATATGTCCCTTACGGCCACTTAACTTATTGATCAATTTTAGCTTTTTCTTTAAAGAATAAACCTTGACCAATTGGTATACTTTATCCATTAGCGTTCGCTTAGAATCTGTATGGGAAATATAGTCTTCACTCTTATAATAAGAAGGAAGGTCGGCTTCCTTTGGACGGGGAAATGTAACCAAAAGTTCTTTCTCTTGATCTAAAAGCAGCGAAAAGGTTTCACGTGAAACAGTGTGATCAATACAAGTTAAAAATGGTTTGAGTTCTTCCCGGTTTCCATAAGGCTCCTTGTATCCATTTTCGGTTTGCTTCATGTCAATATTCATGGAATAAGTTATTTAACGTCCCATATAAACAAGTAAAACAGAAACATCACTTGGCGAAACGCCGGAGATCCTACTTGCCTGAGATATGGTGGCTGGTTGAATTTTAGTAAGTTTCTCTCTTGCCTCATAAGAAATGGAATGTATCTTTTGATAGTCGAAGTTTAAAGGAATCTTTATATTCTCTAATCGCTGCAATTTATCCGCAGAGTTCCTTTCCTTTTCAATATAGCCCGAATATTTAACATGGATCTCTGTTTGCTCGATGACTTCATCATCAATTGCATGCTCTAAAATAAACTCCTTAACCTTTGGAAAACGTTTAACGTCATTAAAATCCAATTGTGGTCGTGAAGCTATTTTAAACATTTTCATGGACTGGCTAACCGCTGCAGAATCCCTTTCGTTTAAAATGGCATTTACATCTTCGGGCTTAATGCTTGTTTCCTTTAAGAACTTTATAAATAAATCGGTTTTTTCTTGTTTTTCAAGCACCCTATTTAATCGCTTCTTCGAAGCTAAACCAATAGCGTATGACAGGGGTGTTAATCTCAAGTCAGCGTTATCCTGTCTCAATAAGGTTCTGTATTCTGCCCTTGACGTAAACATCCTATAGGGTTCCTCAGTACCCTTGGTGATAAGATCGTCTATCAATACTCCAATATAAGCCTCATCTCTCTTTAAAATAAATGGCTCCTTATTCTTGATTTTTAAGGCAGCATTAATTCCTGCCATTAATCCTTGAGCAGCAGCTTCCTCATATCCGGTTGTGCCGTTAATCTGTCCGGCAAAATAAAGGTTCTTGACCAGCTTTGTCTCTAGGGTGTGCAGTAACTGTGTCGGTGGAAAATAGTCATATTCGATCGCATAACCAAACCTAAGAAACTTCACATTTTCAAATCCTGCTACTTTTTTCAATGCCTTATATTGAACCTCATGAGGCAAGGAAGTAGAAAAGCCATTCACATAAATTTCAGTGGTATTCCAGCCTTCAGGTTCAACAAAAATCTGATGTCTGTCCTTGGTTGAAAACCTATCGATCTTGTCTTCGATGGATGGGCAATAACGCGGACCTATACCTTTAATTCTCCCGGTATACATAGGTGAGTTTTCAAATCCTTCCCGCAACAAATCATGTACCTCTGGCGAAGTATAAGCCATATAGCAAGAACGCTGTTCCGTTAAGTTCTCTGTATCCGTATATGAAAATTTTGAAGTCACTTCGTCTCCCGGCTGTTCGATCATCTTTGAAAAATCAAGTGACCGCGCATCTACCCTGGGAGGTGTTCCTGTCTTCATCCTTCCTGCTTCGAAACCTTTCAATACCAAATCTTCTGTAATTCCTGTAGATGCCCCCTCACCTGCTCTTCCTCCTCCAAAAGTTTTTTCCCCAATATGGATCTTACCATTTAAAAAAGTTCCTGCAGTTACAATAACTGCCTTTGCATAAATATCCAGCCCAAGTTGTGTTTTAACACCAACTATTCTATCCTCCTCAAAAAGAAGTCCATTAACAGAATCCTGAAACATATCAAGGTTATCAGTTTGCTCTAAACGAGTTCTCCATTCCTCAGCAAAACGCATTCTGTCGCTTTGGGCCCTTGGACTCCACATTGCCGGACCCTTAGATTTGTTCAGCATCTTAAATTGGATCGCGGTTTTGTCGGTTACAATAGCGCTGTACCCACCAAGTGCATCAATTTCACGAACAATTTGCCCCTTAGCAATACCTCCCATGGCCGGATTACAACTCATTTGAGCAATATTCTGCAAACTCATTGTAATTAATAATGTGCTACAACCTAAGTTAGCAGCAGCAGCAGCAGCTTCGCTACCTGCATGACCACCACCAACAACTATAACATCATATGTAGATTCAAATAAATTCATCATTATTGTTTCACGTGAAACATTTTAACCTCATGTTAAAAAGTCCGCAAAGATAAGTAATAATCCTCTTTCGACCTCATGACCAATTTATCCTTTTCTTCCTTATCCTGATAACCACAATAATGCAAGATCCCATGTATCATGACCCTGTGTAATTCATCCCTTAGCTCTAAGCCTAAAATCTTAGCATTTTCACTAACCCTTTGATAAGAAATGTAGATATCTCCGGAGACCACGTTCCCAATGGTATAATCAAAACTAATGATATCTGTTAAAGTATTGTGTTTCAGTTTTTTAACATTAATTTCGTGTAGGTAATCATCATCACAGAATATATAATTTAATTCTCCCAGTTCTTTGTGCTCCTGATCAAGCACAAATGTTACCCAATCTGATATTTTTTCTTCATCTTCGAAGTCAAATGTTCCGATAATTGTGTATTCAATCATTTCAACTTACTTATTAACCTGTTCAAAATATTCTTTGACCCTCCTTTTATATTCGGGTGACAATTCTAATCTCTTCCGTTTCAAAATTTCATCTTCAATACCTTTTTGTCTAGAGTGGTCCAACGCATCAATTTCTCTAAAAGCTTCTTTATACTGA
>JBFFLO010000059.1:0-10580 GCA_041554895.1 Lutimonas sp.
AAACTAATTTTGAATGGCTGAACAAAAAAGACTTTTTTTACTGGATGCTTATGCCTTGATCTTTCGCGGCTATTATGCTTTTATTAAAAATCCGAGGATCAATTCTAAAGGCATGGACACTTCTGCGATCATGGGGTTTACTAATTCGTTACTGGATGTCATTCGACGTGAAAAACCTGACCACCTTGCCGTAGCATTTGATAATGGCGGATCGTTATCAAGGACTGAGGCCTTTCCCGAATATAAAGCAAATCGGCTGGAAACACCGGAAGCAATCAAAATTGCCATCCCTTACATACATGAAATACTGGAGGCCATGCATATTCCGATCATTGAATTGAAAGGTTATGAGGCTGATGACCTTATAGGAACCTTATCGGTTCAAGCTGAAAAAGCAGGGTATAAAACTTTTATGGTGACGCCTGATAAAGATTTCGCCCAATTGGTAACCGACAATGTACTCATGTATAAACCTTCGAGAATGGGGAATGGTATTGAAATCTGGGACGTGGAAAAAGTAAAGGAAAAATTCGAGGTTGAGGACCCTAAACAAGTGATTGATTTTTTAGGTATGATGGGAGATTCAGTAGACAATATCCCGGGACTTCCCGGTGTCGGAGAAAAAACCGCAAAAAAATTCCTGAAAGCATATGGAAGCATGGAAGGCTTATTGGCAAATACGGGTGATCTTAAAGGAAAAATGAAAGAGAAGATTGAAGCGAATAAGGACTTGGGCATATTGTCAAAAGAACTGGCTACGATCATGCTTGATTGTCCGGTTGAATTTCATGAGGAAGACTTCGAATTGAACACTCCTGATATTGAAAAGGTTACAAAAATTTTTCAGGAACTTGAATTCAGAAGGTCTTTGGAAAACATTCACAGGATCTTTAAGGTTGAGTCCAATGCTGAAAATCAGGTTGAAACCTTATCTACAGCGTCAACACAAGATGATACAACTGGTCAGCAATTAGATATGTTTTCCACTCCAAGTGAGGCTAACGGGGCAACTGAACTATCCAGTGGCTTTCAAAACGCTAAAAGCACAGATCATTTTTATCAATTTGTGGATACCGAATTCGCGCAGTCGCTTCTTTTAAAAAAATTACTGAAACAACCATCGGTCTGTTTTGATACTGAAACCACCAGTTTAAACACCCTGGAGGCAAAATTAGTAGGAATTGCTTTCTCTTATGAAAAAGGCAAGGGCTATTACGTTCCTGTTCCCGAAAATGACGAGGAAGCAAATCTCGTTTTAGAGAGGTTTACTCCCTTTTTCAATGACGAAAGAATTGAAAAAGTCGGGCAAAACCTGAAATATGACATCAAGGTGTTGCAGAATTATTCGATTGAAGTAAAGGGGCCTTTATTCGATACGATGATCGCACACTACCTGATCAACCCTGATATGAGGCACAACATGGAAGTGCTCTCTGAAACCTATTTACGCTACACGCCCATACCTATTACAGACCTGATTGGGAAAAAAGGAAAGAACCAGGGTTCAATGAGGGATGTTAGCATTGACTTGGTAACGGAGTATGCGGTGGAAGATGCCGATATTACCTGGCAATTGAAAAAAATATTTGAGCAGGAACTTGAAAAGAACAAGTTGATCAGCTTGTTCAGGGATATTGAGATTCCGTTGGTAAAAGTACTGGCATCCATGGAAATGGAAGGCATCAATTTGGATAAAAATTACCTCAAATCATTGTCCGGTGATCTTACTGAAGATATTGCGCATTTGGAAAATCTCATTTATAAAGAGGCGGATACTGATTTTAACCTGGCTTCTCCCAAACAATTGGGCGTGGTATTGTTTGAGAAATTAAAGCTTATCGAAAAGCCCAAAAAAACCAAAACGGGCCAATATGCAACCGGAGAAGAAGTGCTGTCCAAACTTGCCTCAAAACATGAGATCGTTAAGAACATCCTGGAATGGAGAGGGCTGGTCAAATTAAAGAATACTTATATTGACGCATTACCCAACGAAGTAAACAGCAAAACAGGAAGAATCCACACCACCTATAGCCAGACTGTCGCCGCTACGGGGAGGCTCAGTTCCAACAATCCTAACCTACAAAATATTCCTATCCGTACAGAAAGAGGGCAACAGGTTAGAAAGGCTTTTGTTCCAAGAGGCGAAAATTTCATCCTATTGGCGGCAGATTACTCTCAGATAGAGCTTAGACTGATTGCCGAAATGAGTGGAGATGAAGAAATGAAGGAATCTTTTTTAAGAGGAGAGGACATCCATAAATCAACAGCTGCTAAAGTTTTTAAAGTGGAGCTTGAAGAAGTTACCCGGGAACAGAGGAGTTATGCGAAAACGGTGAATTTTGGTATTATTTATGGTGTTTCCGCCTTTGGTTTAAGCCAGCAAACTGATTTGAGCAGGTCGGAAGCCAAAGAATTGATCGAAACATATTATGAGACCTACCCTACTTTGAAATCGTATATCTCAAAACAAATTGATTTCGCGAGAAAACATGGATTTGTGGAAACCATCCTGGGAAGAAGGCGCTATTTAAAGAATATCAACTCCCGAAACGCCATTGTTCGGACCGCAGATGAACGCAATGCCGTCAATGCTCCGGTTCAAGGAAGTGCCGCTGACATCATTAAGATAGCGATGATCAAAATCCATGAGCTTCTAAAAGCCGGTGGATACAAATCTAAAATGTTACTTCAGGTTCATGATGAATTGGTATTTGATGTTCACCGTGATGAGATGAAAGTTTTAAAACCTGTCATTAAAGAAACCATGGAGAAGGCTTATAACATGTCAATCCCTTTGACGGTCGATTTGGGAGAGGGAAGCAATTGGCTTGAAGCTCATTAATTTCATGAAGTTTCGCAGATAAGAGCCCTAATTGAGCTGCCCTCTTAGCTCATCGCCTCACCTCCGAGGTGATGGGAGGTGAGGCGATGAGAACTGAGGTGATGAGAACTGAGGTGGTGAGCGTCATTGGTTCTTCTCTTTTAAGATGATTACCAAACAATAACAGGAATTCTTCCTATTGGCCTAATTCTAAATTAATTGACGGCTCCTCCTGGCAGAAAAAATATAGCCATATCCTATTTGCCAAATGAATAATTAGTTGTAGTTTTGCAAACTCTTTGAACTGAAGAGAAGGAATGTTTAATTTTAATAAATACGTGTGAACACATTAAGTTACAGAACAGTATCAGCCAACAAAGCGACCGTGAACAAGGAATGGGTAGTGGTGGATGCTGAAGGAGAAGTGTTAGGACGTTTGGCCTCGAAAGTTGCAAAACTTATCAGAGGGAAGCACAAACCTAACTTTACACCTCACGTTGATTGCGGTGACAATGTAGTTGTCCTCAACGCTGAGAAGATCAAATTAACCGGAAACAAATGGAATGACAAAACTTATGTTCGTCATACTGGATATCCGGGTGGACAAAGAACGCTTTCTGCGAATGAATTATTTGGCAAAAGTCCAAGTAGGGTTGTAGAAAAAGCTGTAAAAGGTATGTTACCTAAGAACAAACTTGGGAGTGCATTGTTTAGAAACCTTTATGTTTATAATGGAGGAGAACACCAACAAGAAGCTCAATCACCAAGAACTATTAACCTAAATGATATCAAGTAATATGGATACAATTCACAAAATTGGTAGAAGAAAAACCGCTGTTGCTAGAGTATATCTTTCAGAAGGTAAAGGTGAAATCACTGTAAATAACAAATCTTATGATAGTTATTTTACTACTGAAATGTTGAAATATAAGGTGTTACAACCTTTGACCCTTACTGACAATGCTGAGAGTTTTGATATCAAAGCCAAAGTATTTGGAGGAGGCATCACAGGACAGGCAGAAGCCATCAGATTAGCTATTACCAGAGCATTGGTAGCTATAAATGAAGAGCACAAAACCGTATTGAAACCAGAAGGATTGCTAACAAGGGATCCAAGAATGGTTGAAAGAAAGAAATTCGGTCAGAAGAAAGCTCGTAAGAAATTCCAGTTCTCTAAACGTTAATTGGAAGCCTGTTCAATTGTTATTGAATAGGGAGAAAAAAGTAAAATTGAAAAAACTGTTGTCGTACAAGTCTAGCATCCAAATAATTAAGATCCATAAATTAATCATGACTACTTAATTATTGCTATTTCAAACGGAACGTAAACTAAAACAAAATGGCAAACATAGAAATAAAAGATTTAATTGAGTCAGGTGTGCACTTCGGGCACCTTACAAGAAAATGGAATCCAAACATGGCTCCTTATGTATATACTGAGCGTAAAGGGATTCACATTATCGATTTATATAAAACTGCTGCAAAAATCGACGAAGCCGGTTCAGCTTTGGGAAAAATTGCAGCATCAGGTAGAAAAATATTATTTGTTGCTACCAAAAAACAAGCAAAAGACATCGTTGCTGAAAAGGCAAAGGCTGTAAATATGCCTTTTATCACTGAGCGTTGGCCAGGTGGTATGTTGACAAACTTTGTTACTATCAGAAAAGCCGTAAAAAAAATGGCCTATATCGATAGAATGAAAAAAGACGGGTCTTTTGAAGCTTTATCTAAAAGAGAAAAATTACAGATCAATCGTCAAAGAGCAAAACTAGAAAAGAATTTAGGTTCTATAGTTGACATGACACGTTTACCAGGCGCTATTTTAATTGTTGATATTAAAAGAGAGCATATCGCAGTTGCTGAGGCACAAAAATTAAACATTCCAATTTTTGCGATGGTAGATACAAATTCTGATCCAAGAGGTATTGATTATGTAATTCCTTCAAATGATGATGCATCAAAATCTATTGACAAGGTACTTTCTTATCTGACTGATTCGATCTCTGAAGGTTTAGCTGACAGAAAGAAAAGTAAAGAACAGGAAGAAACCCCTGCTGCACCAAAAGCTGCTGTTAAAGAAACAGTTGCCGTTGAGACTGCGGAGGTCAAGAAGGATGAAAAATAATTGTAGAACTTGTTATTGTTTCAATAACGATTAAACATAAATAAAATGACTAAAATAACAGCTGCTGAAGTAAATAACTTGAGAAAAACCACTGGTGCGGGAATGATGGACTGTAAAAAAGCCTTAGTTGAAGCAGAAGGTAATTTTGATTTGGCTATTGAAATTCTTCGCAAACAAGGTCAAAAAGTTGCTGCAAAAAGAGCCGACAGAGAATCAACTGAAGGTGCCGCAATAGCCATAGTAAATGAAGACCACACAGAAGGTGCGGTAATTGTATTGGGTTGTGAAACTGATTTTGTTGGAAAAAACGAATCATTCGTAAATCTCGCCAAACAATTAGCTGAAAAAGCGCTACACAGTGCGACTAGAGAAGAATTGATGAATGCTGACTTCGGTGGAATCACTGTACAGGAAAAATTGATCGAGCAAACGGGTGTAATTGGTGAAAAGATTGAACTTTCTGCTTTTGAAAAAATTTCTGCTCCTTATGTAGGTTCTTATATCCACTCTGGGAAGATAGCCACTATTGTTGGCCTGTCTGCTAAAGTTGAAGGTGCTGATGAAGTTGCAAAAGATGTTGCCATGCAGGCTGCGGCAATGAATCCAATTGCTTTGAATGAGCATGGAGTTGACCAATCTATCATTGATAAAGAGATCGAAATCGCGAAAGACCAATTGCGTCAGGAAGGTAAACCAGAAGCTATGCTTGATAAAATAGCCCAAGGTAAGATCAAAAGATTCTTTAAAGACAACACACTTGTTAACCAGGATTTTATCAAAGACAATAAAATTAGCGTTGCTAATTATGTGAAATCTTTGGGAGATGTTGAAGTCGTTGATTTCAAGAGAGTAGCACTAGGCTAGTATTTGATCAATAAATTTTATAATAAAACCCAGGAGCTATCCTGGGTTTTTTTGTTGTCATATAATGCGGCACATGTTTTTTTATCTTCTTATCATCAATTTATCATTGGTATAATTTCTTATATTTGCACATCTCTGAATGTGATCTATGAAATATAAAAGAATTCTTTTAAAGTTAAGCGGTGAGGCTTTAATGGGCGATCGAAATTACGGTATTGACCCGAACAGGCTTGCAGATTATGCCGAAGAAATTAAAAATATCATTAATAAAGGTATTGAGGTTGCTATAGTCATTGGAGGAGGAAATATTTTCAGAGGCCTGGCCGGAGCCAGTAATGGTATGGACAGGGTTCAGGGTGATTATATGGGTATGCTGGCCACTATTATTAACGGACTTGCCTTGCAAAGTGCTTTGGAAGAGGCTGATTTACAGACCAGGCTACTTACTTCCATCGAAATGAAACAGATAGCTGAGCCATTCATTAAAAGAAGGGCAGTAAGGCATCTTGAAAAAGGGCGTGTTGTCATCTTTGGAGGCGGTACGGGTAACCCTTATTTTACAACTGATACTGCGGCGGTTCTTAGAGCGATCGAAATCAATGCAGATGTCATCATCAAGGGAACACGAGTTGATGGCATTTATTCCTCTGATCCTGAAAAAGACGACTCTGCAGTGAAATTTGAAAATATTACCTTTAAGGAAGTCATGAGCAAGGATCTCAAGGTAATGGATATGACCGCTTTTACATTGAGTGAGGAAAATGACCTTCCGATCATTGTATTTGACATGAACAAAAAAGGTAATCTGATGAAAGTTATTTTGGGTGAAAATGTTGGCACCCTAGTTAATTCATAAATCATTATTATCATGAATGAAGAAGTTCAATTTGTAATAGATTCGACCAAAGAACAGATGGAAAGCGCTATCCATCATCTAGAAACGGAATTTTTGAACATCAGGGCTGGAAAAGCCACGCCTTCCATGCTCAACGGTGTAAGGGTTGAGTATTATGGAGCCTTGACGCCTTTGAGCCAAGTGGCAAATATCAATACCATGGACGCGCATACAATCACTGTTCAACCATGGGAAAAACAACTTATTCCTGAAATTGAAAAAGGTATTTTAAGTGCCAATCTTGGTTTTAACCCAATGAATAATGGGGAAAGCGTCATTATTAATGTTCCTATTCTTACAGAAGAAAGAAGAAGAGATTTGGCTAAACTCGCCAAGGCTGAGGCAGAAAAAGCCAAAGTAAGCATCAGGAATGATCGAAAGGATGCTAATCATGAATTGAAAAAACTTGATATTTCCGAAGATCTTCTGGCCAATGCCGAAGCAGATGTGCAAACCTTGACAGATAAATACATCGAAAAAGTAGACGCACTATACGTTATTAAAGAGAAAGAAATTATGACCGTTTGATGCGGAGTATCTGTTATCTGCTTTTTGAATTATCAATTATTTCAAAATTTTCATGATAATGTTGAGTGCTTGGATGGGCTTTATTGCAAAACAATGTGATTTATGAATTTTTGGCAGGTAGTTTCAAGGTTTATACTAAAACAAAGGATTTTCATTCTTCTTGTTTTAGCTGCAATCACTGTATTTCTAGGATCCAAAATAGAGAATATCCAATTTTCTCATTCAGAAGCAAACCTCTTACCCAGAGACCATGAGGAGAATATAAAATATGATCATTTTCTGGAAATATTTGGGGAAGAAGGAAACATGATCATCATTGCGGTTCAAGACTCCAGCTTGTTCCAGGTAGAAAACTTTAATAAATGGAATGAATTTTCTCATAAGCTTGATTCATTCCCTGAGGTTGATTTTTCGATTTCCATTGGAGATATTCAAAAATTAAAAAAGGACAAAAAAAATCAAAAATTCTTTGTTGAGCCAATTTATGAAAGGAAACCAACAACCGATAAAGAAGTCCTGGATATTCGTAATGACTTGTTTGAAAACCTGCCTTTTTTTGACAATATACTTTTTAACAAAGAAACCGGAACAGTTCAAACCTCGATTTATCTGGACAAAGCCATCATCAATACCAAAAAAAGAGAACGCTTTGTTTTTGACGTATTAAACCCCTTAGTGGAGGCATTTGAAAAAGACACGGGCCTGGATGTACGGGTATCTGGCATGCCCTTTATCAGGACCATGAATGCCCAAAACATCATTGATGAGATTGGATTATTTGTAGGCCTTGCGTTGTTTATCACTTCACTTATCTTCTGGTTGTTTTTCCGGTCTTACAGGGCTACATTTATTACGATGACCGTAGTAAGCATAGGTGTGGTTTGGGCCCTGGGATTCATAGGCTGGTTCGAATATGAAATATCAGTTCTAATGGCATTGATACCTCCCTTGATCATTGTTATTGGAGTCCCGAACGCCATTTTCCTGATCAATAAATACCAACAGGAAGTAAAGAAGCATGGCAATCAGGCAAAATCTCTTCAACGGGTGATCTCAAAGATTGGTAACGCTACCTTGATGACCAATATCACGACTGCGTCAGGCTTTGCTACCTTTATTTTTACCAATAGCCAGTTACTTAATGAATTTGGTATCATCGCTTCGATCAATATCCTGGCTATTTTTGTACTGTCCCTGCTGATCATTCCTATCATTTACAGTTTTATGCACAAACCCAAGGACAAACACCTTGAGCACCTGGAAAGGAAATGGATCGATGCTATTGTCAACTGGATGGAACATATGGTTAGACACCATAGAATAGGTATCTATATATCAACAGTCTGCATCATTGTGGTAAGCATCATAGGCGTTTATATGATACGTGTCTCAGGGAGCCTTATAGAGGATATGCCAAAAGGGAAGCAATTCTATAAAGATATAGTTTTCTTTGAGCAGGAATTCGGGGGCATTATGCCTCTAGAGATCTTAATTGACACCAAAAAGAAAAAAGGTGTGATGAATCTTGCTACCATGAAAAGAATGAACAAACTGGATGAAGAGATCAATGAGATCCCTGAATTATCCAAGTCCATTTCTGTCCTTAACATGGTCAAGTATTCGAAACAGGCTTTTTATAACGGCAACCCTAAATATTACCAGCTTCCGACCGAGCAGGAAAAAAACTTTATACTTGCTTATACCAAAAATTCAGATGCTAGCTCAGACCAGCTTAAGAATTTTGTGGATTCCACGGGCCAATATGCCAGGATCACCACTTTTATGAAGGACATTGGTACCGAAAAAATGGAAAATATCGAACAACGTATCAAGGACAAGGTCGATCAGGTATTTCCCAGCGACAGATTTGAAGTTTCTCTTACCGGAAAGGCACTTGTTTTTCTAAAAGGAACCAATTACCTGGTTAAAAACCTGGTGATCTCTTTGTCGTTGGCCATTTTTCTGATCTCGCTTTTTATGGCCTGGATGTTCAGGTCCTATAAAATGATCCTCATCTCCTTGATTCCTAATATCCTGCCACTGCTGATCACTGCCGGCCTGATGGGATATCTGGGTGTACCTATAAAACCTTCAACAGTGTTGGTATTCAGTATTGCTTTTGGGATCTCGGTTGATGATACCATTCATTTTTTAGCCAAATACAGGCAGGAGCTCATCGCTCATAAATGGAACGTCAGAAAATCTGTGTATGCGGCTTTGAGAGAAACCGGCGTAAGTATGTTTTATACTTCTATTGTCTTGTTTTTTGGATTCCTGGTCTTTACCGTTTCCAGTTTTGGCGGAACCATCGCTCTGGGAGGCCTGGTTTCAGTAACCTTGCTCTTTGCCATGGTGTCCAATTTGTTATTATTGCCTTCGCTATTATTGTCTTTGGAATCTAAAATAGCGAATAAAAAAACTTTAAAGAAACCTGCCATTTCCATCATTCCCAAGGAAGATGAAGAAGGCTAGAATCAAAATATCAGATGAAAGGAATTATACTTGCCGGAGGTAGCGGCACCAGGTTACACCCCCTTACGCTTGCCGTTAGTAAGCAACTTATGCCAATTTATGACAAACCGATGATCTACTATCCGCTGTCGGTTTTGATGCTGGCCGGAATCAAGGAAATCCTGATCATTTCGACTCCTAACGACCTGCCCTTGTTCAAAAGGTTATTGGGTGACGGAAAAAATTTAGGCTGCAGGTTCGAATATGCCGTTCAGGAAGTTCCCAATGGCCTGGCTCAGGCTTTTGTTATCGGCGAAAAATTTATTGGCGATGATGCTGTAGCACTTATCCTTGGGGACAATATTTTTTATGGTACTGATCTGGAAAGGCGATTATCCAATGCCATTGATCCTGACGGCGGAGTAGTTTTCGCTTATCATGTCAAAGACCCTGAAAGATACGGGGTAGTGGAATTTGATGAGGCAAAAAATGTGATATCCATTGAGGAAAAACCAAAAAATCCGAAATCTAACTATGCTGTTCCCGGGGTTTATTTTTATGACAACTCCGTCGTGGAAATAGCAAAAAATATTAAGCCTTCCCCAAGAGGAGAATATGAAATAACCGATATCAATAAGGCTTATTTGGAACAAGGGAAATTAAGAGTGGCTCCGCTGGGTCGCGGGACTGCCTGGCTTGATACAGGAACTTTTTCTTCTCTAATACAGGCCCAACAATTCGTTCAGGTCATTGAAGAAAGACAAGGGTTAAAGATCGGTTGTATTGAAGAGGTCGCTTACAGAAAGGGATTTATAGACGCTAATCAACTAAGGAAAGTGGCTGAACCTCTGCTGAAAAGTGGCTATGGTACTTATTTGCTGGAAATATTAAAATGA
>JBFFLO010000060.1:0-10507 GCA_041554895.1 Lutimonas sp.
AATTCGTCTGGATTATCCGGATCATCTGCGACGAAGGTCACGGTATTTCTCCAGTTCCCCAAAGAGGTTGTGGCATAATAATTCAATGTTTTATCGATACTTTCCCTTGCTTCCTTTAAAGATGTTACAGGATACCGGCCGATGGCAATATCCTGCATATCGATATTTCCAAGGGTTCCTTCATTATCATCCATCATTCCAAAATAGTCATCCGTAACATAGCCTGTCGCAAGATTAAAGCTTTCGTAAGATTGAAAGGCAGGTACAATGTTGTTGTTATCGGTAATCCTGTCTTTGAAATCAAACGATGCATCACCAAAGAGGCACACATACCTGAGCCTGTTTTGGTCGCTGGAGGAGTTGAAGTAAATGAATTTTATAAAATCGCGTATCGCTGTCGGGTCTGGCGAGCCCGACCCGAATTCATTATATATTTCCTCCAGATCCACAAGAGCTGCGTTTAAGCCAGAATTTTTGCGGTGGTAGTCTGCCAGACGTTCGGCCTCCGAAAACAAATTCCCCCGACTGATAACAAGATAGTCAAGATCTTTTAAGCCATGCAGGTTCTGATTGGCTATTTGGTTGTCTTCAATGGTTTCAGGCGTAAAAAACGGATCGGTACCCAGTAAAGCGTAGGCCCTGGTTCCGCCATATGCTTTGAAAATAAAATCATTGGAATTTCCGCTGTTGCTTATCTGCTTGGGGTTGATCGGGTCACTGACATCCCAAATCCCCCTTATATTTTCCGCATTAGCAACCCGGTACTCATAGATGCTTCCAGAATCGTCTGCATTTACATTTTGAAAAGAAAACTGGGAGCCACGCGCCACGAGCCTGCATGCGCCAATAACTTCTATAAAATCGAGATAGGCCCGGGAAGAAGGGTTTCCGGCGTTGTCGTAGGTGATTTGAATATCTATTTGTTCGTTACCGGGTAGCGTGGCTTGTACCTTTTCATCCGGGTAGGCTTTAGTAAGTGAATTAAATTGTATGCGAGGGTAGTAAAGGTCCATCAATTCCTGGCCGTTGGCACGAACCTTCATTTGTGTATCAGAGCTTGAGATGGCAACACCACGAACCTTGATGCTTACTTCTTCGTTAGGATCCAGATCATTGAAATCAAAACTGAAATTCTGGGTTTCCTGAAAACTAAAATCCTCTCCCAACCATTGCTGTCCGTTTGCAAAGAGGTTTACATTCTCTATCTCATGAAAATCAAATTTATGGTATGTATTTATTTGTTCATTCGCAATTTGATCTAAAGGACTTGATGCGCTTATTCTTTTGCCTGGGCCTTTTTCGGTTGTTATAAAATAATAGGCATAATCACTATATATATTTGTCGTATGTTTTGACAGCTTGTACTGATCCCTGTTGATTTCCCAATGATGAGGGCCCTGCGCATAAAAGAGGATATAATCTTCATCGTCAAAAACACCGTCTTGTTCTCCTTCTATAAAAATTGCATTTTCCTGCAGGTCGTCATGTCTGAAGTCACTGTTTAATTGAGGAAGCATTTTTCCGCCGTTACCGTAAATTCTTATGTTTTTCGGATCAAGGCCTGAAGTATTAATGCCTATTTGCTGTAAAAGATCTTTATCGATTTTAAAAATACCGGTTGTATCGACCCTGAATTTATACCAGGAACCATTGGCAAGAACCGAACGATCTGTATAAGAAGCAATGCGCTTATTCAAAGCGGCAGCCGCTGGATTCATTTGTAGCGTATAATCCAGGGTAAAGGAAACGATTTTCTGTACGCGTCCATTTTCCTGAACGAGGGGGGTTAAATTTAGGATTGCTACAGAATTGTTCTTTATTTTTGCGACCTTGAATTCGCTTTTGATTTCAGAGGGGATTTTACTGATCTGGATATTATCTAAACTATTCGGCGATAAGTTAGAAAATTTAACATTTTTTATGACATATTCCTGTACTATTGTGTTGTTTTGTACGTTAAATAGGTGTGTGGATCGTGGAATATTATTTTCATCAAATAAATTACCTTCCACTAAGGGTAAAATAAGGGAGGTTTCTTCGTTGAGGCGAACTTTGCTCTTATCATTCCACGACAGGGTAAATGTCTTGGATTCAGAAATTTGAGAGAATGAAAGCAAGCATTGATGATAGAGTATAAAAAAAAGGATAAACTTTTTACAGGACATCTGGGGTTTAAATCCTTCAAAATTAAACATTTTACAACATTATACATAATAAAGAAATAAAACAATCGTTATACAAGCATTGAAACCGGAAAAACATGAGGTGAGTATCTTATATGATGATCCGGATCAATAGTTTTTGTATTTATCTAAAAAATAGTCAATCAATAATTATGAAAAAGTTTAACAGTAACAAAGTTCTACTCATACTATTAACAACGGTGCTTCTGGCAAGTTGTTCTAAAAGTAACAAGAGTGTTTCCACATTAACGGGTTGGGAGTATAACAATCCGAAATATGGTGGTTTTCAAGCGAATTCCAATTATCGAGAGCAAGGACCTCCACCAGGAATGGTTTTGATCGAAGGTGGTACGTTTACCATGGGTAGCGTTCAGGATGATGTAATGTTTGACTGGAACACAACTCCCGTGAAGCAACAAGTTCGTTCTTTTTATATGGACGAGGCCGAAGTGACAAATATTGAATACCTATTATACTTGCAGTATCTGGAAAAGGTTTTCCCGCCATCTGATGATACTTACAGAAAAATCTATCAGGCTGCATTGCCGGATACATTGGTTTGGAGAAATACTTTAGGTTTCAATGAATTATTAACCGAAAACTATCTAAGACACCCTGCTTATGCTGAATATCCGGTTGTAGGTGTATCCTGGAGGCAAGCTTCAGAATACTGTAAGTGGAGAACTGACAGGGTAAATGAAAAGATATTGATTGATAAAGGTGTTTTACATACTTTATTCGACATGGACTCTTTGGAGGTTGAAGGAGCAAACAGATTCGATACGGAAACTTATTTAACCAATCCTAACTTGTTATTCGATGGTGATTCAAGCATTTATTACAAGGGAATCAGAGATTTCTCGAAGAAAGACAAAAAATCAGAAGGATCATTTACGGGACGCCATGTAAAAACATCAGACGGTATCCTTGCACAACGTTTCAGACTGCCAACAGAAGCAGAATGGGAATATGCTGCCAAGGCAGAGATCGAGAACAGGGAATACAATTCAATTCGAGGCAGAAAGAAATATTCCTGGAATGGTCATTCAACACGTGAAGAATCAAGACGATACAAAGGTGACCAAATGGCCAACTTTAAACAAGGTAAAGGAGATTATAGTGGATTAGCGGGTTGGAGTAATGATGGAGCTGATATTACCATGAAAATCAAATCATATAAGCCGAATGCTTTTGGGTTATACGACATGAGTGGTAACGTAGCCGAATGGGTAGCAGATGTCTACAGACCTATCATTGATAACGATGCAAACGATTTCAGTTATTTTAGAGGAAATGTTTTTAACAAAAAGCAAATTGATAAAGAAGGAAATGTTGTTGTGGTAGATTATAACAGTGTGGAATTCGATACGCTTGACAATGGAAAAATCGTTCCTAAAGACCTTCCGGGTAGTGTTAAATACGTGCCTGTAACCAAGAGAGATGCCTTTATGAGAAATAATTATGAAAAGGCCTATAATATTGACAATGGTGATGGAGATCTGGCTTCTACAAAACAATTTTTTAGAGATGAAGATGACTCTGACGAAAAACCAAGAATGTACAATTCACCTAAAATACCGAGACAAATCGGGGAAAGTGGATTGATCATACAACAATATGATACCAAAACAAGAAACACTTTGATCAGTGACCAGACAAGGGTTTTTAAAGGTGGATCATGGAAAGACAGGGCTTTTTGGCTGGATCCTGCTCAAAGAAGATACCTGCCTGAGTATATGGCGACGAACTTTATCGGTTTCAGATGTGCTACTGATAAGTTGGGTCAGATGTCTTATTCAAGAAGAAGAAAAGTATCGAAATAAAGATCTAAGATCTCATAGATTTAAAAACTCAATATCATTCGTGATATTGAGTTTTTTTTTACATTTACTTTATGGAAATAAAAGAATTATACGACTTGTATAAGCAGAGTTACAAGGTTGTCAAGGATACCAGGGATAATGTCAATAACGCGATATATTTTTCTTTAAAAGGGGAGAAGTTTAACGGAAATGAGTATGCCCTTCAGGCCCTTGAGAATGGTGCAAATTATGCTGTTATTGATGAAGAGGTCTATCAAGTTGATCACCGGATGATCCTGGTTGATGACGCATTAACTTGTTTACAGCAGCTTGCAACATACCACAGGCAACATTTGAATTTTCCTGTACTTGCCTTAACGGGAAGCAATGGGAAAACCACCAGCAAGGAGCTGATCCATGCCGTATTGAAGGAGGAATTAAATTGTTATGCCACAAAAGGCAATTTTAACAATCATATAGGTGTTCCTCTTACTTTGTTATCGATGACCCCCGAGCATGATTTCGGGGTCGTTGAAATGGGAGCAAACCACCAGCTTGAAATAGAAAACTTATGTAATATTGCGCTCCCTGATTTTGGGTATATTACGAATTTTGGGAGGGTTCACCTGGAGGGCTTTGGCAGTTTTGAAGGCGTAGTGAAAGGTAAAACAGAAATGTACAGGCATATAAAAAAGCACGGAAAAAAAGTTTTTGTCAATCAGGACGATCCAATTCAAATGGAGAAATCAACGGGCATGGACAGGATTTTGTTTGGAGCGAACGGCACTGATTATAAGGTAACTTTTCTGGGGGCAGATCCTTTTGTTCGTATTGAATTCTTTGGAAAACAAATAGAAAGCCAACTTATAGGGAGTTATAATTTTGCCAATATTGCGGCAGCTGTGAGCATCGGTAAATATTTTGGCATTCAAACAGAAAATATCAAAAAGGCTATTGAAGGTTTTGTTCCTGACAATAACAGGTCACAGATCATTACGCGCCAATCAAACAGGATAATTCTGGATGCCTATAATGCCAATCCCAACAGTATGGAGGTGGCTATTCAAAACCTTGCCAACTTATCAGCCGTTCATAAAGTAGCCATTTTGGGAGACATGTTCGAAGTAGGAAAAGATTCAGGTATGGAACATCAAAAAATTGCAGATCAGGTTATGAATTCAGGTCTTGACCGTGTGTATTTGATCGGGGAAGCATTCGCTAAAACCAAAATTTACAAAAAAGAAGTTTTTCTGACGAAAACCTTTGAAGAATTTACAGAAATATTCAAAACGCACAGCTTTGAGGAGACCACTTTTTTAATTAAAGCATCCAGGGGAATGGCCCTGGAAAGGACATTGGATTACCTGTAACGATTACCAATCATCTTCTTCGGGTTCTAGTTTATTATTCGCCATATAATAACTCAAACTACCGATGGCTTTGGTCATCTCCGTGTCGATGGGTTCTTCTATAAGAATTTGATAATCAGTTGGAAATCTTTCGATATATGTCTTAAGATCAATTGCCTGGAGGTCACCTTTGACGTATTTCCCAACCCTGAAATTGCTGAAATCATATTTATATCGATTGTCCTTGGTTTTGATGGTCACATCAAAGAAAAGATCAACATCTATCGTTTTGGTGATCAGCTTCCATTTAAAGTGAAAGGTGTTTAATTGTTTTACACTTGAAGAGTCTGATTCAATAGAATCGATCTGTGTATAGTAATTTGTCAACCAGGATTTCGCTCTTGCTTTGATCTCTGCGCTACTCAGTCCTTCAGCCCTTGCTACTTCTTCGTATCTGTATTCTCCTGATTCGGAGTCTATCATGATCAACTGTGCCTGACCAACATAAAAAGATAAAAATAAAATTAGGGGGATGATTATTTTTCTTTTATTCATAATAATTTTAATAAAAAAATACACCATAAAAATAGTGTATTTCATTAGTCTTAATTATACGAAGTTACCAATTTTTATTTTATAATTCAAAAAAGAAAAAATACTTTTACCAGCTGATACCGAACTACATCCTTTCCGGTACCTCGATCCCCAAGAGCTGGAAGGAAGATTTTATCACACAGCTTACGGCATAAGATAATTGAACCCTGAGAACCTTATCACCTTCATTGGCTGCTCCAAAAATCGGGACACTTTGGTAAAAAGAATTATAACTCTTGACAAGGTCATAAGTAAAATTAGCGATAAGTGCGGGACTTAAATTTTCAGCTGCATTTTGAATAATCACCGGATAGGTCTGAAGCAATTTCAGTAATTCCTTTTCTTTTGCATGCAAGGAGTCTGCATGAATAGGTTCTTTATGCTCAAAATTGGCTTTTCTAAGGATAGATTGTATTCTGGCATAAGTGTATTGTATAAATGGTCCTGTATTACCATTAAAATCAATAGATTCTTTCGGATCGAAAAGGATTCGTTTTTTAGGATCTACTTTTAAAATATAATATTTTAACGCTCCTAATCCAATAGTTTTAAACAGACTTTGTTTTTCAGCTTCCGTATATCCCTCTAATTTGCCCAACTCCTCGGAGATTTCGCCGGCGGTTCTTGTCATTTCGCTCATAAGGTCATCCGCATCCACGACAGTACCTTCTCTCGATTTCATTTTGCCTTCCGGAAGATCTACCATGCCATAAGAAAGATGATGAAGGTTTTTTGCCCATTCGAAGCCCATTTTCTTTAAAATGAGAAACAACACCTTAAAGTGATAATCCTGCTCATTGCCAACTGTATAAACAAGCCCGTCGATGTCTGGGAAATCCTTTATCCTTTGAATGGCAGTACCAATGTCCTGGGTCATGTACACCGCTGTGCCATCTGCCCGGAGCACAATCTTTTCATCCAATCCTTCATCCGTCAGGTCGATCCAGACCGAACCATCTTCCTTTTTATAAAAAACGCCTTTTTCCAGGCCTTCGGCTACCACTTCCTTACCCAATAAATAGGTATTGCTTTCGAAGTAGTTTTTATCAAAGCTGACACCTAGTTCTTTATAACTTTCGTCAAACCCTTTGTATACCCATTGATTCATTTTTTTCCAAAGGTCCACGGTATCCTGATCGCCATCTTCCCATTTGCGCAGCATTTCCTGAGCCTCAAGAAGAATGGGAGCCTGTTTTTTTGCTTCATCTTCGGTCTTTCCTTCAGCGACAAGGTCCTCGATTTGTTTTTTGTATTCCTTGTCGAATCTGACATAATAATTGCCAACCAGCTTATCTCCTTTAATACCGGTACTTTCAGGTGTCTTTCCTTCCCCATATTTAAGCCAGGCGATCATGCTTTTGCATATATGTATCCCGCGGTCATTAATGATCTGGGTTTTGTACACTTTATGACCGGCAGCAGCGAGGATCTCAGCTACTGAAAAACCTAGCAAATTATTCCTGATATGTCCCAGGTGGAGCGGCTTGTTTGTATTCGGAGATGAATATTCGACCATTATCGCTCCGGATTTCTCTTTTACCCTGCCAAAATCCGGGAAGTCTGATATCTGGTTGAAGTAATCAATATAATAGCTGTCTGTAATCACTAAATTTAGAAAACCCTTGACAACATTAAAGCCACTAACGATATCAGCATGCTCTTTTACATAGTTTCCAATTTGATGTGCGATCTCGACCGGATTACCCTTGATCTGCTTCAAAAGCGGGAATACCACGATTGTAATGTCTCCCTCAAAGTCCTTTCTTGTCTCCTGGAACTCGACTTTTTCAAGATCTATGTTATATATGTTTTGTATTCCTTCCTTGACAATAGGATCTAGTATATTTTGAACCACGATATTTACAATGTTTAGAGCCGCAAAAATAATTATTTTAACTTGATAATGGATAAGTTATAGTACATTTGATTCAAGCAGCAATTGAAATGGATAAAATTATCAACGAATTACCTGCAAAGGCGAAGGAAAAATGGGTGGAGAATAAAAAATATTTCACCAAACTGAAGAGCAGACAACGAAAGAGGCTCGATATTATCATGACGGAAATTCATGATGAAGAGTTTAAGCATACAGACTGTCTGACTTGTGCCAATTGCTGCAAAACCACGAGCCCAATTTTTACTGAAAAGGATATCAGTCGAATTTCCAAACATTTAAAGATGAAGGAAAACAGGTTCATTGACGAGTACCTTCAAAGAGATGATGACGATTTCATGGTGCTAAAAAGTGCTCCCTGCAGTTTTTTGGATGCTGACAACACTTGTTTTATTTATGAGGTAAGGCCCAAAGCCTGCAGCGAATACCCTCATACAAATCGAAAGAAATTTATCCAGCTAACAGAGCTAACCTTAAAAAACACAGAGATCTGTCCGGCGGTATTCAACATGGTGGAAACTTTAAAGGCTAAACTTCCATTATAGGTTGCTGAGGTGACTCTATATTTTTTATACTAGGGATACAGTAGGTATTTTTCCCTGATTTTTTTGAATTTTTCAAGATCTGTTTCCCAGCTCTTTCTGATCTCTTCCGGAGACATTCCAGATTCTATCTGCTTTTTTAACTTTTCATTCCCGGCATGAATGGTAAAAGTATCGCCAAAGAAACGCTTGTCTTTAGGCGTCTTGTTAAAGGCATCAATAAGCCAGGTCAGATTAACCTTGGTTTGTCGTTTAACATTACTTAAATCGACCCCGTTACATTTTTCCCCTTTGAATTTAGGATATTTGGCACCAAAATTTGCCTCAGGAACGTAACTGAATCCATTGTCAGGAAAAAATGGGGCACCATAACGCTGAAATTGGAATTCAGTCCCTCTTCCTGCGTTGATCGGGGTCCCTTCAAAGAAGCCAAGGCTGGGGTAAAGATTAATTGCCCTGTCATTGGGAAGGTTTGGAGAAGGCCGAACCGGAAGGCTGTAATGGCTATCATGATTGTAATTAAGGCACTTTATTACTTTAAGTTCACATGATATGCTGTCTTTTAACCAACCTTCTCCATTGATCATTTGGGCATATTCACCAATGGTCAGGCCATATACCAGCGGCACTTCGTGCATACCCACAAAGGAACTGTGTTTTGATTCAAGTACAGGGCCATCTATATAATGGCCGTTAGGATTTGGACGATCCAATACCATAACGGGAATATCCATCTCTGCGCAGGCTTCCATGACCAGACTTAGCGTCGAAATATAGGTATAGAACCGCACGCCTACATCCTGGATGTCAAACAGGACAAGATCAATGTCTTTGAGCTGATCGTAACCGGGCTTTTTGTTTTTTCCATAAAGAGAAATGAGGGGCAATCCAGTCTTGATGTCCTTGTCATCGGCAACTTTCTCACCGGCATCAACACTTCCTCTAAAACCATGTTCAGGCGCAAATACCTTTTCAATTTGTACATGATAGGTCAATAGGGTATCGATCAAATGCGTAAAATTCTTTTTGGTTGAATTCGAACCATTAGCCACCACACTGGTCTGATTGGCCACAACAGCAATTTTTTTTCCCTTTAAAAAAGGCAAATAAGCGTTCATAAGATCTGCGGCAGGCAAGATGACCAGACTGTCAGCATGGGGGATGGCAACCGGAGTTATAAACTCATCATTAATTTGATTTTTACCTGTCAATGTCTGAAAAGGATACCAGATAAAAAGGAAAACGATTAATTCAGTTACTAAAATTAAATATGTATTTTTGGACCAAATCAATCTTTTCATTTCAGTTGAATTACGAGTTATTTATAGCCAAACGAATTATCGCGTCAAAGCAACACAAAAATAGTGTTTCGTCGCCTATAATAAAAATTTCAATACTTGCCATTGCCATTGGGATTATTGTCATGCTCTTTTCTGTTGCCACAGGAGTAGGACTTCAGAAAAAAATAAAAGAAAAGATCTCGGGTTTCAATGGTGATATCCAAATTATCAATTTCGACAGTAACAATTCGAAAGTAACCGTAACCCCGGTTTATATGCATCAGGATTTTTATCCTGATTTTGTAAGTGTCCCTAATGTAAAAAAAGTTCAGGTATATGCTACCAAGGCCGGGATCATAAGAACCCCGGATGAATTTGAGGGCATTATTTTAAAAGGGGTGGATCAAGATTACGACTGGTCCTTTTTTAAGGAATACCTCATAAAAGGTAAACTGCCTAAAATTGGTGGTGAAATTTCAAATGAAGTTCTTATATCGGCCAAAACGGCTGCCCGATTAAGGCTCACCGTAGGTGATGAGTTTCACATCTTTTTTGTCAAGAATGATCCCAACAAGGCGCCAAATTCAAGGAAGTTTAATGTGTCTGGCGTTTTTAATTCTGGTTTTGAAGAATTTGATGAGGCTTTTATGATTGGTGACATAAGGCACATTCAAAGAATCAATAAATGGGAAGAAGACCAGGTTGGTGGCTTTGAAATATTCATTCATGATTTTGACCAGCTTAAGCAAACAGGATTCGAGGTCTATGAGCAAATAGATGCATCGCTGAATGCCTACACCATTGCCGAAAAATTCCCTGCCATTTTTGAGTGGTTATCACTTTTTGATACAAATATCATCGTG
>JBFFLO010000061.1:0-10507 GCA_041554895.1 Lutimonas sp.
TTGATTGATCATCCATAACCGTGCGTTTTCTTAAAGATACGAAAATGGCTTGATTTGAAAATGGCTTGATATGAAAATTTTAAAATACTTTCAACTTAACACTTAACACTTAACACTTAACACTTAACACTTAACCCTTAACACTTAATCCTTAACACTTAAGTCTTAAAACTCAATCCAAACTGTTTTTGGTAACAAAATACCTCCAACCGATCAATGCCATTTGCCATTTTTTGGCTTTACTCATGTCCACTTCCCGTTTGCCTAAACTTGGTAAGATAATTTTATTGAGCCTGGCCAGTATCTTAAAGACTTGTTTTTTCATAGGGCAAAAATAAAAAATCGCCTTGAATAAGGCGATTTTTTTAGATTTTAGTTTTGACTGACCTTATTTTTTGGTTTTAATCACCACCACGCCATTCTTGGCTTTTTCGCCATATTCTTCAATAGCCTTGTCACCTTTGTATACGTTTACCGATTCAATTTTTTCAGGATCAATATCTTCTAAACTGCCGCCTTCCATTTCTTTGCCATCAACGATCATCAATGGTTGTTCACCGTTTTCGCTGATAAAAAGCATTTTATCATGTCCTTTATGATGGTCATCAGATCCACTCATGATCACCTCAACATTCTCTCCATCCTTATGGATCTTCTTAATGATTACGTTCTTTTCACCATCTGTTTCTTCATCAATCTCAATGATCTCAATTCTCTTTAATTTTGTGCTGTCACCAGATTTTGAAACCCAAACTTTTTCAGAATGAGGTCCGTGAATCTCCTCTATTTCTTTGTCACCATGAATTACCTTGACGTGGGTTTCATCACCATCATTAGTTACAAACACATAACTATTTGCATCTGATTTCAAATCATCACCAGAAGACTTAACAATGATTTTTTTATGGATTTTATCGGTGCCTGAACTGAAAAACACCTGATGATTACCCATACTTTCCAGATTACCGACGGCAATCGCACCCTTGTCATCATATTTAATGCTGATTGGTTTGATGGGGGCACTGCCCATTTGTTCTAACTGCGTTTTGTTATTCTGTTTGTTTGATACTTTAACCTGGATGCCAATGATCTCATTGTTGTCATTGTATTTAAGCTTTTTGTATTGAAGTGTAATTCCTTTTTTCATCAAAGTTCCTTTTAATTTTTCGAGGTCACTTTTTTGAAAATCCTTTGTAATGACTTCCATATTGAGTTCTTGCTGTACCTTTATTTTTTCAACCTTTTTTTGTTGCGCTATGACCTTTGTGTTGAAGGTGAAAACAAAAATGATTAGGGCAGGAATGATAAACATGAATTTAAAGTACATCATGTTGCCTGATTTGTTTTTGTGTAACATATTGATTCTTTTTTTAATTAATGAGTTATAGAAATTGCTTGTTAATGGCATTGAATAATTTGCTGTAATGGTTTTTAATAATAAATATTGATAAGACTCCTTTGCCTTATGGTCTTGTTGGGCGCCTTGATCGGCTATGAATTCAAGGTTCTTTTGAATTTCCCTGTGGTACAACCAGGCCAAAGGATTGAACCAGTTGAAAATGATCAAAAGTTGAGAAAGTAATATGTCGATGCTATGATGCTGCGAAGCATGCACCTTTTCATGTTCTATGATCTGTTCCAATTCCTGTCTGCTAAATCCTTTTTTTGGATAAATAATATAGTTAAAGAATGAAAAAGGGCTGGTTGATGTATCAGCTTCTATAAAGACATAACCATTTTGTTTCTTTTTAGGATATTTTAGGATAAAGCGAAAAAGGGATCCAAGTTGGATAAGGAATCGGATTCCAAAAAATAAGACACCTAAACCATAAACTGCAAGCAGTATGGATTTGATATCTATATTGAACGAATTGTCAGCTGTATCTGCAGTAGTTATGGTGCCGACAGATTGTTCCATAAAAACACCCTCAACAGTAAGGTATTCAGGGATAACCAGCAATGGCAGCAGGAGTGCCGTAACAATTCCTAAATGAAAATACACCCGTATGCTGTTAAAAAAAGTTTCTTTTTCCAGCAATAGCTTGTAAAAGACAAAGAACAAACCAAGGATAGCCGAGAATTTGATAAAATATTCCATGATGCTTAAGATTGATTTTTTTGATTTTTTTCAATGATCGAAATGATCTCTTTCAGCTCACTGATACTTATCTTTTCTTCTTTGGCGAAAAAAGAAACTACATTCTTATAGGAATCTTCAAAGTAATGCTGAATGGTTTTATGCATGAAGTTTTTTTTATAAGCTTCTTTGCTGATGGCTGGATAGTATTGATGTGATTTACCAAATGCATTATATTTGATAAATCCTTTTTCCTCCATATTCCTAACTACAGTTGAAATGGTGTTATAATGAGGTTTGGGCTCGGGTAGTTCGGCGACTATTTCCTTGACAAAAGCCTTTTTAAGCTTCCATAAGACCCTCATGATCTCTTCTTCTTTGTTGGTGAGTTTCTCCATGTTGTTTTTTTATATCACGTCAAATATAAACTAATAAAATAGTTGTATAACTAAAAAAATAGTTATTTAACAAAAAATTAATAATTTGAAATAGGGAGTGCTGCCCAATTGGAAGCAGAAGGTTTTTAATATGAAAATTAGAGACTGTAATATTTGGCGGTTTGCCATTTTATTGTTCTAGAAATGGATCATTTTTAAACTTTATAAATGTCTATTTTACAACTCATTTCTAAGTTATATATTTGCACAAAACGACTTCATGAATTACGTGTTTATATTGCTAGGGTTTGTCATCCTGATTCTTGGTGGCAACTCGCTGCTGAAGTCGGCAGTATCCTTGTCTCTTACATTAAAAATCCCAAAAATAGTCATAGGAATGACTGTGGTTTCATTTGCAACCTCAATGCCTGAGCTGATCGTTAGTTTAAAAGCGGCACTTGACGGACATGCAGATATCGCACTTGGCAATGTGATAGGTTCAAATATTGCCAATTTAGGTTTTGTCTTGGCAATCGTAATCATGGTAGCTACTATCAAAGTGGAAAAAAGTTTTTATATCACTGATTGGCCGGTGATGATGCTGGCTTCGGTAATGCTGTATTTTTTTCTGGCTTTTGATGGTGAATTACAACGATGGGAGGGCTTTGCACTTTTTTTTACCCTTATCCTTATTTTGATCTATTTATTCAAATTTCAAAAAGTAGCCGTTATTGACGAAGCACCTGAGGATGATATCGAGTATCCTTTGGGAAAAGCTCTTTTGTTTTTTTGCTTTGGAGGTATAGGGCTTTGGGCCGGATCTGAATTACTTATTGAAGGATCTGTTAACCTTGCTACTGAGTTTGGCGTAAGTAAAAGGGTCATCGGGATAACGATTATTTCTGTTGGAACCAGTATTCCTGAACTGGCAGCGTCTTTGATCGCCATAACCAGAAAGGAAAAGGCAATTTCTCTTGGAAACCTTTTGGGATCGAACATGTTTAATATTTTGGCAGTACTTGGAATTACTTCCATGATTACACCCGTTACAGTTGGTGATCCGGGATTGATCGACTTTGATCTTATTTGGATGCTTGTTCTATCGATCAGTATATTTCCTTTGGTATTTGCCCCGGGAAGAATGAGGCTATCCTGGGGAGAAGGATTGATTCTTTTGGGCTCCTATATTGTTTTTATCAGTATGGTGATATAAAAAAAATGCCTTCTTAGATAGAAGGCATTTTTCACATTAACCAATAATAAAATCTTTTTATAGATTAGATTTTAGCAGATTTAACCGTTTGGATAATTCTACCTGCAATCTTATAAGGATCACCATTTGAAGCCGGTCTACGATCTTCTAACCATCCTTTCCAACCGTTTTCAACAGTAATGATAGGAATACGGATAGAAGCCCCTCTGTCAGAAACTCCATAACTGAAGTCAGAAACGTGAGCAGTTTCGTGCAATCCTGTTAGCCTTTCGTCATTATACGCTCCGTAAACACCAATGTGTTCATCAGTTAAAGGCCTGAAGGCTTCACAAATTTTCTCATAAATTTCCCTAGAACCACATGTTCTTAATGTTGTATTTGAAAAGTTGGCGTGCATACCAGAACCGTTCCAGTCTCCTTTGACAGGTTTTGGGTGCAGTTCGATATAGTAACCATAACTTTCAGTTAATCTGTTTAATAAATAACGCGCGATCCAGATTTCGTCTCCTGCTTTTTTTGCTCCTTTGGCAAATAATTGAAATTCCCATTGTCCAGGCGCTACCTCCTGATTGATACCTTCAAAGTTTAAACCTGCAGCGATACAAAGATCAGCATGTTCTTCTACAAATTCTCTTCCCCAGGTATACCTTCCACCTACGGAACAATAGTATTTACCCTGAGGACCAGGAAATCCGCCTCTTGGAAATCCAAGTGGAAGATCAGTCTCATTATCCATTAAAAAATATTCCTGTTCAAATCCAAACCAGAAATCGTTGTCATCATCATCAATTTTTGCTCTTGCATTTGAAGGGTGAGGATTTCCGTCAGCATCTAATACTTCAGACATTACCAACCATCCATTTTCTCTCGCAGGGTCAGGATAGATCGCAACAGGTTTCAACAAACAATCTGATGAACCTCCTACTGCCTGCTCAGTCGATGATCCGTCAAAAGACCATATTTTACAATCTTCCAATTTACCACTAAAATCCTCTTCGATTTTAGTTTTACTTCTCAATTCTTGAGTAGGCTGATGACCATCTAACCATATATACTCTAATTTTGCTTTACTCATGTTGTTTCTGGATTAAAAATTTCAGGACAAATATAATTATTATTGATTTACATCAAAAACAATGGGGGTAAATAAGTGCTTATTCATATTATTTTTATGAATACCCAATTTTTTTAGGGGTACATTTAAAAAATAAGTATTTTTATCCCTTAAAAATTTAATTATTAGAGTATGTCGACAGTTAGATCCAGAGCAATTCAGGAAACTTTAAACCGGAAATTGGTACCGATCGTTGAAACCAAGAACCGCTCAGCTTATTTTGGAAGCCACGTTTTTAATGAAGAGAACATGCAGCAGCAACTTACCAAAGAAGCTTTTGAAGGAGTTATGAATGCGGTGAAACACGGTTCCATTATCGACCGGAAAATTGCCGATCAGGTAGCAAATTCAATGAAGAATTGGGCCTTGTCAAAAGGTGTAACACATTATACACATTGGTTCCAGCCTTTAACTGGCGGTACAGCTGAAAAACACGATTCTTTTTTTGAACTGGGTCCGGATGGAAAGGCTTTAGAACGATTTGGAGGAAATGAGTTGGTACAACAAGAACCGGATGCTTCGAGTTTTCCAAGTGGAGGAATCAGGAATACTTTTGAAGCAAGAGGTTACACTGCATGGGACCCTACTTCCCCGGCTTTTATTTATGGAACAACTCTGTGTATCCCTACAATTTTTGTAGCCTATACCGGAGAAGCGCTTGATAATAAAACACCGCTGCTCAGAGCGCTGAACGCAATCGATAAACAGGCTACCGGGGTAGCCAGGTTTTTTGATAAAAATGTATCAAAAGTAAATGCATTCCTGGGGTGGGAGCAGGAATATTTCCTGATCGATAAAGCCCTGGTCTTGTCAAGACCCGATCTTGTTTTGACGGGGCGGACGCTTTTAGGGCAATCATCTGCAAAGGGGCAGCAATTGGATGATCACTATTTTGGAAGCATACCCCAGCGGGTCATGAGTTTTATGATCGAACTGGAAACTGAATGTATGAAATTGGGGATACCGGTAAAAACCAGGCATAACGAAGTAGCTCCTAATCAGTTTGAAATCGCATCTATTCATGAAGAAGCTAATCTGGCCGTGGATCATAACGCACTTTTGATGGATATTATGGGCAAGGTTGCATCAAAACATGAGTTTAAGGTATTGCTGCATGAAAAGCCGTTTCAAGGAATTAATGGCTCAGGCAAACACAACAACTGGTCTTTGAATACTGATGGTGGCGTTAATTTGCTCAGCCCAGGGAAAACCCCAATGAGAAACTTACAATTCCTTACTTTTTTTGTAAATACCATAAAAGCCATTCATACCTATGAGGAGCTTATGAGGGCAGAAGTAGCCTCAGCAAGCAATGATCATCGATTGGGTGCCAACGAGGCTCCTCCCGCGATCATATCGGTATTTATAGGGGAGCAGTTAACGGCGGTACTGAAGGAATTGGAAAATGTCACTGATGGTAAGCTCTCCCCGGAGGAGAAAACAGACCTTAAATTGAATGTAGTGGGTAAAATACCTGAGATTTTGCTCGACAATACAGATAGGAACAGGACATCTCCCTTTGCTTTCACAGGTAATAAATTTGAATTCAGGGCGGTGGGTTCCATGGCAAATTGCGCGAATTCCATGACGGTTTTAAATACTATTGTGGCCAAACAATTAAAGGAATTCAAAGAGAAGGTTGATAAGTTAATTGACAATAAATCTTTCAAAAAAGATGAGGCGATTTTTAACGTGCTCAGAGAGTATATCAAAGAATCCAAGGACATTCTTTTTGAGGGAAACAGTTATGGCAAGGAATGGGAGCAGGAGGCAGCCAGGAGGGGTCTTAGCAACAACAAAACCACTCCACAGGCGGTAAAAGCCAAAGTAAGTAAAAAAGCCATGGATCTTTACAGGAAAATGGAGGTGATGAATGATAAAGAGATCCTGGCCAGGCATGAAATCGAATTTGAAGCCTATTCTTTAAGGATACAGATCGAAGGCAGGGTTTTGGGGGATATCGCCATGAATCATGTGATCCCGACTGCCGTAAATTATCAGAATACCCTGATCAGGAATGTAAAAGGGTTAAAAGAGGTTTTTGGCGAAGAATTTGAAACAGTCGCCAAAGAGCAAATGGACTTGATCAAAAAGATCTCTGAACATATTTCAGGTATTACCAAGAAGACCAATGCTATGGTGGAGGAAAGAAAAAAGGCAAATATAACAGTGGATGCAGAAAAAAAGGCTATTATGTACTGTGAAAAAGTTAAACCATATTTTGAGGAGATTCGCTACCATTGTGACAAGTTGGAACTTATGATAGATGATGAATTATGGCCCTTGGTAAAATACCGTGAAATGCTGTTTACAAGATAATCGGGCTTCATGGCATGGACAAGAAATTGAAATCAACTATTTTGATTAGATTTACTGCCAAAAATTAAAATCAGAGAAATTTAATATGAAGAAACTAGTATTTTTTACATTGTTAATTGGAGTTGGGTTGCAAGCTCAATCAAGTAAAACGGAACAACTCATTAATGAAATAGAGCCGAAAGTCATTGAATGGCGCAGAGATTTTCATGAGAACCCGGAATTGTCGAGCAGGGAATTTGAAACTGCTAAAAAAATCGCAGCTCATTTGGAAAGCCTGGGGATGGAAGTACAAACCGGAATTGCTCATACAGGAGTCGTTGGAATTTTAAAAGGAGGAAAGCCCGGACCAGTGGTTGCACTTAGGGCCGATATTGATGGTTTACCCGTTACGGAAAGAGCCCCTATTCCATTTGCCTCAAAGGTAAAAGGAATGTACAATGGTATGGAAACTGGTGTTATGCACGCCTGTGGCCACGATACACATATTGCCATGATGATGGGTACCGCTGAAGTACTAAGTAAAATGAAAAAGGATTTAAAGGGAACTGTCAAATTCATTTTTCAGCCTGCAGAAGAAGGAGTCCCCCCGGGAGAAGAGGGTGGTGCTGAAATGATGGTAAAAGAAGGGGTATTAAAAAATCCGGATGTGGATGCCATCTTTGGGTTACACATAAATGCACAAACTGATATTGGTAAAATAAAGTATAAGCCTTTAGGCACCATGGCAGCTGCCCAGCGATTTATAATCACGATTCACGGTAAACAAACACATGGCTCAAAACCCTGGCAAGGAAATGATCCTGTTTTTATCGCGGCCCAAGTGATCACTGGGTTAAACGGTATTATTAGCAGGGATACGGACCTTACTAAAGAAGCAGCGGTTATTTCAGTGGGACTGATTAGAGGTGGTGTCAGGAATAATATTATTCCGGAGGAAGTTGAATTGATCGGGACCATCAGGACCCTGGACTATGACATGCAAAAGAAACTCAACGAAACGATGTTGTTCAGAGTAAAGGCGATTGCCGAAAGCTACGGTGCAACAGCAGATATAACTATAGAAAAAGGGATTCCAATCACTTATAACGACCCGGAATTAACCGCGAAAATGTTGCCTTCACTGGAGAAATCTGCAGGGAAGGATAATGTTATTTTAATGAATGCGACCACCGGGGCCGAAGATTTTTCGTTTTTCCAGAAAGAAGTACCGGGATTTTATTACTTCGTTGGGGGAAAGCCTCTTGATGTCAAGGAAGAAGATGCCGCATCTCATCACACACCGGATTTCTTTATTGATGAAGGCGGACTTAAATTAGGGGTTACTTCGATGGTGAACCTTGCATTGGATTATATGGAAGTCAAACGAAAATAGTAATTGTTACCCTTGTTACTTATAATTCATTTTAATTTCGGAAATTTGTGCAAAATTAATAACTAAAAAAAAATATGGGATTATTTAATTTATTTGGAGGAAGTACAAGTGTTGCGTCAATAGAGCAATATTTGGAAAATGGGGCCGTGGTCATTGACGTAAGAACTATAGAAGAGTTCCAGGAAGGTCATGTACAAGGTTCAAAGAATATTCCATTAAATACAATTGGCAGTCATTTGGATGAGATCAAGAATATGAATAAACCGGTGATTACTTGTTGCAGAAGTGGTGCCCGAAGTGGTTCTGCGGCAACAATTTTAAAACAACACGGAGTTGATGCTATTAACGGTGGTCCATGGGGAAGCGTTGCGAATTGTATTAAATAAGGGAATTGTAAATATTTTATATAAAAAAAGGAAGTGATCATCACTTCCTTTTTTTATGGAATTCTAATTCTGGTAATTTTTCCTTTATCAATTCAATTTTTTGCTCAGTTTTTAGAAGAAATTTCTTGTGGGCTTCAGAACCAGGGTCAAAGGCTCTGTGGGCCAAAGACTTTTGAATCTCATCTATCTCCTTCATCATTTGCCTTGAGTTTTCACTGATCCAGGATTCCTTGAATAATTCCCAGATATAATCTATGGCCATTTCATTTGGATGGACCAGGTCCTTTTTATAAAACCTGTAGTCTCTCAGGTCGTCCATCATGATCTCATAAGCCGGGAAATAACTAACCTTTAGTTCCTTTTTTATCTCATGTATGGCTTTATGAAGCAAGGATTTGCTCAATGTATTTTCCATAAACCCATCTTTGAGATGCCTTACAGGGCTTACCGTAAATATAAAAGAGGCATTTTTGTTCATGCTGCGAATCAAACTGATAATTTGCCTTAGGCTCTCCATGATTTCCTCAGAAGACAATAGCTCCTTGCTAAAAGATTTCTGTGGGATCTTGTGACAGTTTCCAACAATTATATTGTTCTCTTTCCATTTATAAACCCAGGAGGTTCCCAAGGTAATGATCACATGAGAGGCAGTTCTCAGTGCTTCGTGCCCAAGTTCAATGCGTTTATTGATATTATCAAGCACCTGCTTTTGATCTCGATGGTCGAATCGACTGTGATGGCTAAGGCTCATCCAAATTCCATTATGCTCCAGCAAATCTTCTTTTTTATAGCAGACTTTTTCTATACAGTTGCGAACTGCTGTTTCTATAGCAATGGGATTAAAAAGTATGCCAAAGGGGTTTGTAAAAGCATCAAATTTAAAATACCGGAACTTATCTTCCATGTGTTCAGAAAAACAAGAGCCTAACAATACCAAACCGGAATGATGATCAAGTTGGTTAGGTACAGCCGGGCATTTTATTTCTGTTCTGAATTTCATCTTAGTTTTCCAATAGCTGTTCCGCTGCTTTTAAAGCCTGTTTTAGTCCCGAAGGATTCTTGCCCCCTGCCGTAGCGAAAAAAGGTTGGCCTCCGCCACCTCCCTGTATGAATTTTCCAAGTTCTCGAACAATATTACCGGCATGTAAGCTTCTGGTTTCAACCAGGTTTTTGGAAATATAAATAGTTAAGATAGCCTTTCCATCAAGGTCAGAGCCCCCAATAAAGAACAAATTATCAACTTCCCCGGCAATATCAAAGGCGATGTTCTTCATCGAGCCTGCATCTGTATCGAGTAAGGCTCCGATAAAATTCACGCCATTTATTTCCTTTTTGTTTTTGATCAGATCATCTTTGAAAGATGCAGCTTTCAATTTATTTAATTGCTGAATTTCCTTTTTGAGCCTGTTGTTTTCATCTTGAAGATTTTGTACCGATTTCAAAGGGTCAGCCGGGTTTTTGAGTACTGCTTTGATTTTTCCGTAGGCTTCGTCCTGTTCAAAATAATAATCTCTTGCCGCATTATTGGTAATGGCCTCTATTCTTCGAATTCCAGAAGCAATAGCACTTTCGCTCATGATCTTGAAGTGCCAGATGTCTCCTGTTTTTTTCACATGCGTTCCTCCGCAAAGTTCAATTGATTTTCCAAA
>JBFFLO010000062.1:0-10335 GCA_041554895.1 Lutimonas sp.
CATGGCTGGCGATTTTTTTACCAGCATTTTTCAACGCCTGATCTAAAAGCTGATGAAGGAGAGACCCTGGGTCTGGAAAAAATCACGAGTGAAAACCTTGAATTGCGAAATGCGATAAAAAGAAGGACTGCAGAACTTGAATTAAAAAACAGAGACCTGGAAGTTGAAGCGGCTCTTGAACGGATAAGGGCCCAGGTTACGGCTATGAGTCAATCTTCTGACCTGCTCGATATTGTAGTGTCTATGCGAACAGAGTTTGTGCATCTTGGCCACGAGGCGCATTACTTTTGGCACATGAGATGGCTGCCGGAAAAATATGAAAAAGCCATGACCTCTGGAGATGGTACTCGTATTGGATTTGTGATGCAATTGCCCAGATACATTCATGGTGATATCCCTTTGTTAGCCAAATGGGAAAAAAGCAATGATGCAACCACGATTTATACGATGAATGTAGAAGAGGCAATCGCTTATGTAGATAAAATGGTCAACTTGGGGGATTTTCAAAGCATAGATCCTCAAGCACCAACTCATGAAGATATTCGACATATTAAAGGATTGACCTTTATCATGGCACGAACCACACACGGAGAGATCGGCTACAGTTTACCGGGAGTCGTAAAAAACCCGCCAAAGGAAGATCTTGATATCCTGGTTCGTTTTGCAGGAGCATTTGATCTTGCTCATAAAAGATTTGAAGACCTTAGAAGAAGTGAAGAGCAGGCAAGGGAGACAAAAATAGAACTTGGACTTGAACGGGTGCGTGCAAGAGCCATGGCCATGCAGGATTCTTCAGAGTTGTCTCAATTGGTAGATACTGTTTTTAAAGAACTGGCAATCCTTGACTTCGCTCTGCAAGCTTGTATCATCAACTTAATAGATATTGATAACTTGTGCAACACGGTTTGGATGAAGAGTCCGGATGTTGGTAATGTTCCGGATTCATATCTTATGAAATTTGAAGATTATCCGTTTCACGATGCGATGAAAGAGGGATATTTAAAAAGAGAAGCCAAATACCTTTACACTATTGAAGGAGCTGAAAAAAAAGAATACGACAAATATTTATTTTCGGATACAGAATTCAGTAAAATCTCTCAAGAAGCACAGGATAGTTTTACATCCCTGGAAAAATATGTTTGCTCATTCACCTTCAGTAATTTTGGAGGTTTGCAAACCATAGGACAGGAGTCATTATCGGACGAGAATCTCGACATTCTCGCGCGGTTCGGAAAAGTATTCGATCTTACCTATACCCGTTTTAATGATTTAAAACTGGCAGAGGCTCAAGCCAGAGAGTCGCGTATAGAACTCGCCTTGGAAAGGGTCCGTGCCAGAACCATGGCCATGCACAATAGTAGTGAATTAGCAGAGGTTGCATCGTTGTTGTTCGAACAAATTAGAGAATTGGGTATTGAAGTTTGGACAACTGGTTTCAATGTGTGGTTAGATGAGGATAATGTCTATGAAGATTGGATTACAAGCCCTAAAGGAGGATTTATTGAGCCCTATAAAGTTGATACAACGGAATTTCCGGTTTTTATAGAAGTTCGAGAAGCGAAACAAAGAGGAGATACTTTTTTTGTTCAATATGTGGAAGGCGAAATGCTAAAAAGAATGTATCAGCAACTGAGTAATTTTGCTCCGGCTCAATTTGAGATCATGCTGAAAGATGGATTTCAATTTCCAAAACACCAATACGATCATTTTGTATTTGGTTCTTCTGTTAGCCTTATGTTTATTACATTCGAACCAGTGCCTGAAGCGCATGATATATTCAAGCGCTTTGGAAAAGTATTCCAGCAAACCTATACCCGTTTTAATGATTTGAAACTGGCAGAGGCTCAGGCCAGAGAATCACAGATACAGTTGTCTTTAGAGCGTGTTCGTGCCAGGTCCTTGGCCATGAAATCTGCCGATGAATTGCATGAGGTATTGAGTGTTTTGTTTAGGCAATTCGATATTCTCGGCATAAACCCGGTCAATGTGTTTTTAAGTCTTTTCGATCGCGAAGACAGAACCAATACCTATAGAGCATCGGGAAAATCCGGAAAAAGAATTCCCGGAAAGCAGGTTGTTGACATTGACAGTTTGGGCGCTTGGACCGACTTATTTGACAAATGGGAAAATGATTCCTCAGACGCTATAGAAGTTATTTATTATCCAAAAGAATTGTTGCCGAAAATTTTTGAGCTCTTCAAAGAGACCTTCTCTGCCATGCCGGAAGAAGACCGTATGACAGCAGACGATTTTCCCAACGGAGGCTACTCCGTCCTTGGTTATACACCCTTTGGATACTTGGGGTATGATCACACAAGAAAGGCCACAACTGAAGAAAAGGATATTCTCAGTCGTTTTTGCGTAGAGTTTGGCAGGGTTTATCAGCGATTTCTTGATATTCAACAAGCTGAAAAGCAGGCCAGAGAGGCTCAGATAGAACTGGCTTTGGAACGAGTTCGAGCCAGGACAATGGCCATGCAGAGCAGTGAGGAACTGGCTGAGGTGGCAACCGTTCTGTTCCAGCAGGTCAAAGAATTGGGAATACCCCAATGGACCTGTGGCTTTAATATCTGGGAAATTGGAGATGAGGAATTTACTTTTTATCCCGGGGGCCCTGATGGGGAAATCCTCCCTTCATGCCAGGTTCCATTGTTTGAGCATCCCCTTTTTGCTCAATTCGATGAGTCAAGAAGAAGGGGAGATGAACTTTTGGTTTATGAGAAAAAGGGAAAAATGGGGGCTGACCACTATCGTTATATGTATTCACTTCCCGGTATTGGAGACATGCTTCAGGGTATGTTGGACATGGGCCTGGAATTTCCCGAGTTTCAAATTGACCACATCGCCAATTTTGCCTATGGAAACCTGATATTCATTACCTATGAGCCTTTCCCCGAAATGCATGATGTTTTTAAACGTTTTGCCAAAGTTTTCGAACAAACCTATACCCGTTTTCTGGATTTACAGAAAGCGGAATCACAGGCAAGAGAGGCGCAAATTGAAGCTGCTTTAGAACGGTTGCGTTCTGCCTCAATGGCCATGCACCAGACAGAAGATATTGGAAAGGTAGTTGTTGTTTTTTTCGAGCAGTTAAAGGTCCTGAACGTTGCTTTTGCTCAAGCATGGATTACCATCTTACATCTGGAGGAAGGCTATTTTGATACCTGGTTTTCTCCCATCGATGGTATTTATGATGCACCCCAACATTTTCAGATGCCAAGTGCACCATTTGAGGAAACGACCATCAAAGGCTGGTTGGATGGGGTGTCCTTCTCCTACCTGTCGATTGAGAATAAGGAAGAATTGGAACAATTTTACAAAGCCTGTGATGAAATGACGGGTTCCAAATATTTTACGAACAGTCAGCAAAAGCTTCAATTGGAAAAATTGGAAATTCTGGAAGCTAATCACAAATACGGCATGATAAGTAAGTCGAATAATGAAGCTCCTAAAAAAGAAGAGAAAGATCTTCTTTACCGGTTTGGTAAAGTTTTTGAGCAAACCTATACGCGCTTTCTTGATCTGCAAAAGGCCGAAGCACAGGCAAGAGAGGCACAGATTGAAGCGGCTTTAGAACGCGTACGTTCCCAAAGTATGGCGATGCACAATAGTAATGAGCTTAAAGAAGTCATAACAGTGATTTTTGACCAGATGGCTTACCTGAAAATCAATGCTGATCATGCAGGCATTGTGGTTGATTATGAACCAAAGAAAGACTTTCATTTTTGGGTCGCTGATCATCAGGATATCCCGGCTAGGATAACGGTTCCTTACCTCGATTTGGTCTGGGATAAACAATTTACTGAAGCAAAAAAGAAAGGCAAGGATTTTTTTTCAACACAATTGAATTTTGATGAAAAGAATAGTTTTTATAAAAAACTGCTTCCTCATATTGAAAATTTATCTAAAGAGGCACGGGATTTTTATTTCAATTGTCCGGGATTGGCAGCATCAACGGTTATACAAAAGGATATCGGCCTTTATATTGAAAATTTCTCAGGTATACCTTTTTCCGATGAGGAAAATTCAATCCTGATGCGCTTTGGAAAGGTTTTTCAGCAAACATACACACGCTTTTTAGACCTTCAAAAAGCGGAGGCTCAGGCACGAGAGTCCCAGATAGAAGTGGCATTGGAAAAAGTGAGAAGCAGAACCATGGCGATGCAAAAGGGTGAAGAGCTAAAGGAAGTTGTAGTGCTTTTGTATAAGGAACTCATTGATCTGGGTGTCACGAATTTCGTTACCTGTGGTTATGTTGAAGTAAATGAGAAAATCAACAGACAAATTACCTGGGTTACCAGTCCTGGTGGAGATTCTTTAGGATTATTTTATCTACCATTAACTGGAGATGCCACTTTTGATGAACGTTATGCGGCATGGCAGCAGCAGCAAACTATCTTTTATCAAAAGGTAGCCGGTGAAGTAAGGAGCAAACATCTTGAATATGCCATTACCACATTTAATTCTAAAGAGGCGGAGCAAATGGTTTTGAGCCAGTTTCCTGACCCAACCGTATTTTATTGCTTTAATTTTTCACATGGATACCTTCACCTGGTAACAGGTGCAGAACTAAAAAATGAGGAAGAGATTTTGTTGGCCAGGTTCACAAGGGTATTTGAACAAACCTATGCACGTTTCCTAGATCTTCAAAGGGCAGAAGCGCAGGCAAGGGAAGCGCAGATCGAAGCGGCTTTAGAGCGAGTTCGTTCTAGAACTATGGCTATGCATAGTTCTAGCGAACTGGCAGACACGGCAGCGGTATTATTCCAACAATTAAAAGAATTATCGATAGATCATGAAAGGACCAATATCGGTATTGTCGATGAGGCAAATGGAAAAATTGATTTTTGGCTTACTACGCAGAAAGGCAATCTGGTGGATAAAACTTTTTCTGCTAACATCGATGAATCTGATACCTTAAAGACCCTTTATAAGGGCTACAAAGAAAAGAGAAAGTCGATCATTGTTGAGCAAAAAGGGATCGAACTAAAAAGGTGGATTTCTTTTATAACTAATATATTAGGAATCCCATATACTCCTCCAACAAGAAATGAAATAAGAATCCAAAATGTTGGCTACATTTCGCAAGGGATGCTGATTGCTACTTCCACCAAGCCATTAAAAGATGAATCAGTAAGGATACTCGAGCGATTTGCCGCAGTGTTTGAACAAACCTATACCCGTTTTCTTGATCTCCAAAGAGCAGAAGCACAGGCAAGGGAAGCACAGATAGAGTCGGCATTGGAAAGGGTTCGATCTCAAACAATGGCCATGCACAATAGTCAGGATGTTGGGAAGACCGTTGTGACCTTTTTTGACGAGGTGATGAAATTGGGTCTAAACAAAGATATTCGCTGTGGAATAGGAATCCTTGAAGACAGAGAGAAAATGGAAACATGGTCGGCAACTTCTTATCCCAATGGTGATGTAGATCTACAGGTGGGCCTTCTGGACATGAAGCGGCATCCCTTGATAAAAGGTTTGGAAACCGCTTGGAAAAACAAGGAAGATGGATACAGCTATGAGCTGATTGGAGAAGATGTGGTTCGTTATTATGAGCAATTGATAGAAGAACCCGACTATCCTTTTCAAATCGATCTTGAAAATTTATCAGACATAGAGTACCACAGAAGTTTCTTCTTTTCATCAGGGATCATTTTTACTTTTACAAAAACCCCGTTATCAGAAGAGGCAGCTCTTGTTTTAAAAAGGTTTGCAAGTGTTTTTGGACAGACCTACAGAAGGTTTTTGGACCTGCAAAAAGCAGAAGCCCAGGTCAGAGAAGCCGAAATAGAAGCTGCACTGGAAAGGGTTAGAAGTAAGACCATGGCGATGCATAATAGTCAGGAAGTTGGGCAGACGGTCGCTTTGATGTTTGATGAACTAGTAAAATTGGGCATTGATAAATCGGTAAGATGTGGCATTGGGATCCTGGATCAAAAGAAACCGATGGAATTATGGACGGCATCTTCAGATGCGAAGGGAGAAGTTATTTTAAATATCGGGTTTCTCTCCATGTCCATTCATCCCCTGTTAAAAGGCGTAAAAAAATCCTGGATGGATAAAAATCCTGTTTTTAACTATGAGCTTAAAGGTAAAAATCTGATAAAATATTTTAAGGCGCTTAACGAATTCCCTGACTACCCTTTTTATACAGCATTGGAATCATTGCCAAAAAGTGTCGTTCATAACAGTTTTAGCTTTTCAGAAGGTATCCTGTATGCCTTTTCACCTGCTCAGCTTTCAAGGGAAGAAGAACAGATATTTAGAAGGTTTACAGGTGTGTTTGATCAGACCTACAGGCGTTATCTGGACCTTCAAAGGGCAGAAGAACAAGCCAGAGAGGCTCAGATTGAAGCGGCACTGGAAAAAGTACGCTCCAGAACCATGGCCATGCAATCAAGTACAGAGCTTGTTGAAGCAGCGAATTTATTGTTCAATCAGATCAGGGAATTGGGTATTAATGCCTGGAGTGCCGGATATAATGTACTCTCTGATGATAAAACCCAAAGTAAATGCTGGATGAGCAGCGAAGATCAGTTGCAGGACCCTTTCCCCTTGTATTATACAGAGGAGGCCTCTTTTATAGAAATGGGAAAGTTCTTAAAAAGCAAGGCAGACTTTTTTGTTCAGGAATTAGGGGGCAAAGACTTGGTACAACATTATGATTATATGAAATCCTTGCCCGAGCTTAAAGAGACTTTCAAAGATCTTCAAAAGGCCGGACTTGCTTTGCCAACCTATCAGATTAATCATCTGTGCAAATTCAGTCAGGGCTATCTTTTATTTATCACTTATGAAAAAGTTCCTGAGGCCCATGATATCTTTAAAAGGTTTACAAGGATCTTTGAACAAACCTATACACGTTTCCTTGATCTTAAAAGGGCAGAGAACCAATCAAAGGAAGCCCAGATTGAACTTGCGTTAGAAAGAGTAAGGGCAAGCAGCATGGCTATGCATAAAAGTGAGCAATTAGCCGAAACTGCCGAAGTGCTCTTTGAACAATTTGATCTTTTAGGGATCATTCCTGACCGGATAAGCATTGCTATATATAAGGAAAAGAAAAGAATATTTGAATTGTGGTCTACTGACCAAAATGGTAAGTTTGTCAGTCACGGACATGATTTTTCTATCGATGAACCTACGTGCATCTCTAAAACTTACAAAGCCTGGAAGGAAGGGAAGGAAACTTTTGAAGTTGATCTTAAAGGAAAGGAATTAAAAGACTGGGCCCGTTATGTAAAGGAGGAGGCAAAGATGGAACTGGATGAATCTCAAATTCAAGGAAGAAGAGTTCAACATTGTGCTTTTTTCTCACAAGGCTATTTATTGTTGAGTTCTCATTTGCCAATTTCAAATGAAACGAATGAATTATTAGTCCGGTTTACGAAAGTTTTCCAACAAACCTATACCCGCTTTCTCGATCTTCAAAAAGCTGAGGAACAGGCCAGAGAGGCTATTAAACGCGCTTCGGTAGACAGGGTTCGGGCAGAAATAGCCTCTATGCGGACTACGGCAGATCTTAAGCGGATCACGCCTTTGGTCTGGAATGAATTAACTGCGCTGGACGTTCCTTTTATACGATGTGGTGTTTTTATTATGGATGAAGAGAATCAACAGGTTCAAACACATTTGTCAACCCCCGATGGGAAAGCCATTGCCTCTTTTCAACTACCTTTTGAAAATACGGAGCCCTTGGACGAATTATTACCCTATTGGCGCAAAAAAGAAATGTATACAGATTTTTGGGATGAATCAGCATTTATAGAATCAACAAAAATCTTAATGCAACGCGGTGCCATAACATCATCCGAAAACTATATAACAGAAAATCAGCCAACCAGTCTATATTTACATTTCTTTCCCTTTTTACAAGGTATGTTGTATGTAGGTAGTGAGGTTTCCCTGACCGAAGATGAATTGAATTTGGCACAAAATCTGGCCGGGGCATTTTCTTCAGCTTATGCGCGATATGAAGATTTTAACAAACTTGAATTGGCAAATAAAAAAATAGAAAAAACACTTACAGATCTAAAGCAAACCCAGGCTCAATTGATCCAATCAGAAAAGATGGCCAGTTTAGGTGAGCTCACTGCCGGTATTGCTCATGAAATACAAAACCCGTTAAATTTCGTCAATAATTTCTCCGAAGTGAGTTATGAACTCATGAAAGAAATGCAGGAGGAAATTGAGAATGGCGATTTAACTGAAGCCAAAGAAATTGGCCATGACATTGAGCAAAATCTTGAAAAGATCAATCACCACGGTCAAAGGGCCAGTGACATTGTAAAAGGGATGTTGCAGCATAGCCGAAGTAGCAGCGGCACAAAGGAGCTAACTGATATCAATGCCCTGGCTGATGAATATTTAAGGTTGGCCTATCATGGCTTACGTGCAAAAGACAAAACATTTAATGCTAAACTTGAAACCGAATTTGATGAACAGTTGGACAAGATAAATATTATTCCTCAAGATATAGGAAGAGTAATTCTCAACCTGATCACCAATGCATTTCATACAGTTTCTGAGAAAAGGACGGTAGCTCCTGATTCTTATGATCCAATAGTGACGGTAAGGACAAAAAGAACAAAGGAAGGAGTAGAAATTATGGTGGCAGATAATGGAAATGGTATCCCGAAAAAAGTGCTGGATAAAATATTTCAGCCCTTTTTTACTACAAAGCCTACCGGTCAGGGAACAGGATTAGGCCTCAGTTTAAGTTACGATATTGTAAAATCACATGGAGGCGAATTAAAAGTGATAACCAAAGAAAATGAAGGAACTGATTTTATCATTTCCTTACCCATAAATTAGGGCGCATGAAATCTGAAAAAGAACAGTTATTATACGAAACTTATGACATCTTTAAGCAGTTGTGCTTTTATGATTGTCCCATTGATAAATCCAAAGAATACCTTTTTGAAAAGGTAATGGGGTATGGAACCCATATTGATGAGAAAATATTCAATATACCCGATTTTAATGAGTTGCTCGAACTTCAAAGGGATCAATCTGTTGGACTGGAAATGAAGGTGAATGAGCGACCGGTTTTTGAAAAAATGATGGCTAATGGAGATACTGTTGTTTTTGTGGATGAAATTTTAATTTCCATGAAAACTGAGGAGGGTGAAATGAGCATCAATTGCAGATTGTCCACGGTAATGGAATTTATTGATCATAAATGGTATGTCGTGCACTTTCACGGATCTTTAGCCACCGGGAATGAAGGTGATAAGGATACCTGGTCTGTCAATGAGCTAAAAGAGAAAAATAAAGCCCTTGAAAGAAAAGTAGCGGAGCGAACAGAAGAACTCAGGATCTCATTTGAAAACCTGAAAGCCGCACAGTCACAACTGATCCAATCCGAAAAAATGGCGAGCCTTGGAGAACTGACCGCAGGTATCGCGCATGAAATTCAAAACCCCCTGAATTTTGTCAATAATTTTTCTGAAGTAAGTAATGAGCTTATAGATGAAATGATGGAAGAAATTGATAACAATGATTTAGAGGAGGTTAAGGCAATTGCTGGTGATGTGAAGCAAAATTTGGATAAAATAAACCATCATGGCAAGCGGGCGGATGCCATCGTCAAAGGGATGTTGCAGCATAGTCGCAGCAGTGATGGCAAAAAAGAGCCAACAGACATCAATGCCCTGGCCGATGAATACCTGCGATTGGCTTACCATGGTATACGGGCAAAGGATAAATCCTTTAATGCCGCGCTGAAAACAGATTTTGACGAAAGTATTGGCAAGGTCAATATTGCCGCTCAGGATGTGGGCAGGGTGATCCTGAATTTGATCACCAATGCCTTTTATGCAGTAGATGAAAAGAAGCTGTCAGCTGCCGAAAATTACGAGCCAACAGTAACTGTTAGTTCTAAAAAAAATGCTGAAAAAATAGAAATTAAAGTGGCTGATAACGGTAATGGTATTCCTAAAAGTGCATTGGATAAAATATTCCAGCCCTTTTTTACGACCAAACCTACCGGTCAGGGAACCGGATTGGGCCTGTCGTTAAGCTATGATATTGTAAAGGCCCATGGCGGGGAATTAAAGGTTGAAACGAATATGAATGAAGGTACTCAAATGAGAATTATATTACCCTTAAAAAGTTAAAATGTATGCAAGTATTTAAATTAAAGGTATTTTTTGGCCCTTGCCTTCTCATCTTATTTTTGGCACTTTCTGTTAAAGGGCAAAATACCAATATACCTTTTAGAAATATCACCTCGTCAGAAGGCCTTCCCACGACTTCTGTATCTGACGTAACGCAGGATTCATTTGGATTGATCTGGATTGGCACCTGGGATGGCGTGTTCAGGTTTGATGGGCA
>JBFFLO010000063.1:0-10282 GCA_041554895.1 Lutimonas sp.
AGCATTTGATCTGTTTCCACTATTTGCCTTTCTTCGGGAAGATACCAGGCCGCTCCCAGGGATTTTCCTCTGGGAACAATGGTTACCTTCACAAGAGGTGCTGCATGTTCCAGCATCCAGCTAACAGTAGCATGTCCGGCTTCGTGATAAGCGATGGTCTTTTTTTCTTTTGTAGTAATGATCTTGTTCTTTTTCTCCAAACCGCCAACAATTCTGTCAATGGCGTCCAAGAAGTCCTGGTGGTGCACGCTTTTCTTGCTTTTTCTAGCCGCAACAAGGGCAGATTCATTACATACGTTTGCAATGTCAGCGCCAGAAAAACCTGGTGTTTGTTTTGACAGGAAATCCAGGTCCACGTCTTTGGCCATTTTTAAAGGCTTTACATGAACATCAAAAATTTGCCTTCTTTCATTTTTATCAGGAAGGTCAACGTAAATCTGTCGATCGAAACGTCCAGCTCTCATCAGTGCTTTATCTAACACATCGGCCCTGTTGGTAGCGGCAACTACTATAACGTTCACGTCAGTGCCAAAACCATCCATTTCAGTAAGCAATTGGTTGAGGGTATTTTCTCTTTCGTCATTTCCTCCTGTAATACTGTTCTTGCCCCGGGCCCTTCCGATGGCATCAATTTCATCTATAAATATGATGGAAGGAGATTTTGCAGCAGCCTGTTTAAAAAGATCTCTCACTCTTGATGCGCCAACACCAACAAACATTTCAACAAAGTCTGATCCTGATAAGGAGAAGAAAGGAACTCCTGCTTCGCCGGCAACCGCCTTGGCCAACAAGGTTTTTCCTGTTCCTGGAGGACCTACAAGCAGCGCCCCCTTTGGGATCTTTCCGCCGAGATTCGTGTATTTATCAGGATTTTTAAGGAAATCAACGATTTCCTGAACCTCCTCTTTTGCTCCTTCCAATCCTGCTACATCTTTAAATGAAGTTCTAACCTTTGTGTTTTCGTCAAAAACCTTGGCCTTCGATTTTCCGATATTGAAGATCTGGCCGCCACCGCCTCCGCCGCCGCCTCCAGACATTCTTCGCATAAAGAAGATCCAGAGTCCGATAATAAAAATAAAAGGCAACCAAACAAGGAAGGAATCGAAGAAACTCGTTCTTGTCGTATTGTCTTTGTCAAAATCCAATCCAAATTCAGACCTTGCACTTTCAAGGTTCTTTTCAAAATTTTGAAGGTCTCCAAAGTCGTACATATAAACAGGAGTGGTCTGCCCAAAAACAGAAGGGTTTTTATATTTTTTGTATTTGTCCTTCGTATTTAAGGCTTCACTTTTAATGCTCAATTGTGCAACATCTCCGTTGATAATAAGTATTTTTTCGATATCATTATCATTCAGGATTTCATTGAATTCATTCTGCGTTAGCTTATTACTTGCCAGATCGGAACTGTTAAGTAACTGATATCCTATCAGTAAAGCGAAAATAATTCCATAAATCCAATAAAAATTGAATTTGAAATTAAATTGCTTAAAAGGTGAGTTATTGTCTTTATTTGAATTTTCTTTTTTCATAAAATAAGTTTAACGATTGCTGCTTTTGCTTAATAAGCAGTTTCAATCTTTGTGATTTTTCCGTCCCCCCAAAGCTCTTCCAAGTTGTAAAACTGTCGCACATGCTTTTGGAAAACGTGAACCACAACGTTCACATAATCAATTAAAATCCACTCTGCATTGCTTTCTCCTTCAACATGCCATGGTTTATCCTTAAGACTTTTACTGACATTTTTTTGTATGGAGGCAGCAATGGCACTTACTTGAGTGTTGGAAGTCCCATCACACAAGATAAAGTAATCACAAACAGTATTTTCAATTTCTCTTAAATCAATTATTGAAATATTTTCTCCCTTAACATCTTCAATTCCCTTTATAACTTCAGCGATCAAAAGATCCAAATTAACTATTTTTTTTGCCATTAAATTGTTTCAAAATTTCTTGCAAATGTATCACATTTTTATCACTTTAGATGTTCTCTAATTGCAATATTACACATGTATCTATTCAAACTTGATGCCATAGATTCAACAAATTCTTATTTGCGGCAAATGTCAAAAAACAAAGAATTAGGAAAGTGGACCGTAGCTACGGCCGATTACCAGACTCAAGGCAGGGGGCAAAAAGGGGCCACATGGCAGTCAGACAAGGCTAAGAATTTGATATGCAGTATTTTGATTAAGTTGGAGGACTTTGAGGCAGCTGATCAATTCATGTTGAATTGTGCAGTTTCTGTTGGGATTCATCATTACTTAAAACGATATAACCTGCCAAAATTAAGGATTAAATGGCCTAACGACATTATGTCAGTATCCAAGAAATTAGGAGGGATTTTAATTGAAAACACAATTGTTTCCGATAAGATTAATCAATGTATCATAGGAATCGGGATCAATATTAATCAGGAAAAATTTCCCGAAGACCTTCCGATGGCCGTTTCGATCAAACAGCTAACCAAAAACCATACTCCAAGGGACGTTTTTCTGCAGGATCTTTTAAATTCCATTCAAAACACATTCGAGCTGATCTTCGAAAATAAACATGAAGAATTATGGTCCCGATATGAATCATCACTTTACAGGAAGGATAAAGCACATATGTTTGAAAACCATACAGGTGAACAATTTATGGGCATCATAAGGGGTGTAACCAAAAAAGGAACACTCCTTATAGAAAGAGAAGATGGTTCAATCGATGCTTTTAACTTTAAAGAAGTGAGTTATTTATAAGCCGCCAGAAAAAGTTTCTTATCGTTGCTCTATATTTCCAATAAGCGTGTCAATGAATTTTTGAAGCGGTTTTTTGACCATCATGGCCACCATTGGGTTGAATTTTCCGTCAAATAACAGTTGCACGTTGCTGGAAGATGCTGTATCATCTTCAATGTTGGCCGTCAGGCTAAAAGGGAATTTTTCATTGGCTGAGCCCAGAACGATTTTTTTGGAGGCCTCAGCCTCCTGAAGTTTAAGTTCAATCTCAGGCATTCCTTTCAGGGCAAACAAAAACGATTCTTCACCTGCTTCAAATTTATCAATATTTTCGGGCATGAGCTGCTCGAAATTACTAACATTAGACAAAAAATCAAATATATCCTGACTTGATTTTTGTACAGTAACTTTAGGGCTTTCTAAATTCATAATATTAATGGGCGTTCCATGCACTTGGATCTTCTCTCCAAGACTTAAGGGTTGTAACTTGTTTTGCGCTGATAAAATTTGTATCCAATGCCTGTTCTATGAGATGCTCATAATCGCTCAAGGTGGTTAATTCGAGGTGAAGGTCTTTAAAGCTTTTGTCAGCCAAAGGGAAACCGTAATTAAAAATGGCCACCATTCCAATGACTCTTGCTCCGGCTTCTTTCAATGCAGCTACTGCATTCAGGCTGCTTTTTCCGGTACTGATAAGATCTTCGACGACAACAATATTTTGTCCGCTATCTAAAAAACCTTCAATTTGGTTTTTTCTACCGTGCTTTTTCGGTTCAGGCCTTACATAAATAAACGGTACTCCTAATTCTTGAGCAACCAGCACGCCCATGGCTATAGCACCTGTTGCCACGCCTGCAATTACATCAGGCTGGCCATGCTTCTCTAAAATGATTTTTGCCAGGTTTTCGCGAATGTAATTTCTGATCATTACATAAGATAAGGTAATCCGATTGTCACAGTAAATGGGAGATTTCCATCCCGAAGCCCATGTAAAAGGCTCGTCAGGTTGCAATTTTATCGCTTTTATCTGTAAAAGCAATTCAGCTGTCTTTTTTGCTGTATTTTTGTCAAAAATCATAGTGCAAATGTATACAATTTTTAAGAATGATACTTCAATTATTTTAACGGATCATAGAAATATACCCTTGGAGAAGCATCACTTTTTATGGAAAGATATACGGCATAACAAAATAGTAGAAAGGATACTTTCGCTGAATAAATCCAAGGTGTATCTGATCGATGATGACCTGGAAAGTATGTGGGAAGAATTCAAGCAAAATTTCATGATCATAGAAGCTTCGGGAGGTGTCGTAAAGAATGACAAAGGCCAAGTTCTGTTTATTTTGAGAAATGGGGTTTGGGACCTTCCCAAGGGAAAAATAGAAGACGGTGAGCGCAAAGAAGAGGCAGCTTTGAGGGAAGTAGAGGAGGAATGTGGCTTTAGGTCACTCAAACTGGGAAAATTTATTGGGACCACTTATCATTTGTATACGGAAAAAGGATCCGAAGTATTGAAAGTCTCCTACTGGTATGAGATGTTGTCAAACGAAAAAGATCTGACTCCTCAGTTGGAAGAAGGGATAACAGACCTTAAGTGGGTGGAACTTTCAGATCTGGAGCTGATACTTGACAATACTTACCCAAACATTTCCTTGCTTCTTAAAATGTATAAATCTGATGTTCAGTAAATTGGCTCAGAACTCTTTGATCCGGAGAGAATATAGTATATTTGCCGCTTTTTAAAATTATAGAAATGACCGAATTTATAAGCAAAAGATTGCCAAATGTTAAAAATGATGTTCTCTCAGGTATTACCGTGGCCCTGGCCCTGGTGCCTGAAGCGGTGGCTTTTGCTTTTGTTGCCGGAGTTGATCCTCTTGTAGGATTATATGCGGCCTTTATGATTGGCCTGATTACCTCTGTTTTTGGTGGTAGGCCCGGTATGATCTCAGGAGCCACCGGTGCCTTGGCCGTTGTCATGGTAACTTTGGTGGCCAGAGGAAATGACATGGGTGCCCCGGGGGAAAACCTTGGACTGTATTATTTATTTGCCACGGTCATATTGATGGGCTTTATTCAGATCATGGCAGGAGTATTAAAACTTGGAAAATTCGTGAGGCTTATACCACACCCTGTAATGATGGGCTTTGTTAACGGTTTGGCTATTGTGATTTTTTTATCCCAGCTCGGCATGTTCAAAAAAACGGTTGGAGGAGAGAAGGAATGGTTGCAAGGAACCGAATTATACCTTATGATGGGTTTGGTAGGTCTTACCATGTTGATGATGTGGGTGTTGCCCAAGTTTAAGTTGACTTCCAAATTACCTGAAGCCCTTTTGGCAATTCTGACTATTTCTGCAATTGCCATATTTTTCAATTTGGATGTAGCTACCGTAGGCTCCTTTATTAGAGATGGAGGAGGAGAAGGATTAAAAGGAGGGCTTCCTATGTTTCAGTGGGAGATATTTTCAAAGATTCCTTTTAACTGGACAAGCATTAAATTCATATTTCCCTATGCGCTTATTTTGGCTGCTATCGGTTTGATAGAGTCTTTAATGACCTTGAATCTTATTGATGACCTCACTGATACCCGTGGAAATGGCAATAAGGAGTGCGTGGCCCAGGGAAGTGCAAATATCATCACCGGTTTGTTCGGGGGTATGGGAGGTTGCGCCATGATAGGCCAGTCTATTATCAATATCAAATCGGGTGGTAGAGGCAGGTTATCAGGAATTGTTGCCGCTTTAACTTTACTGGCTTTTATATTGTTTGCCTCATCTTATATAGAACAAGTACCCATCGCTGCATTGGTTGGGGTGATGTTCATGGTTGTCGCAGGCACCTTTGCCTGGAGTAGTTTTAGGATTTTGAATAAAGTGCCGAGATCAGATGTGTTTGTCATCATTTTGGTTTCTGCATTGACCGTTATTTTTGACCTTGCCATTGCGGTATTCGCTGGGGTGATTGTCAGTGCCTTGGTGTTCTCATGGGAAAATGCCAAGAGGATCAGGGCAAGAAAAAGGATGAAAGACGACGGTACCAAGGTCTATGAAATTTGGGGACCCTTATTTTTTGGCTCAATAACTGCTTTTAATGAAAAGTTTGACGCTAAAAATGATCCGGACCACATTGAAATTGATTTTGTTGAATCAAGGATAAGCGATCATTCAGCACTTGAAGCGATATTGAATCTGGTAAAGAAATATGAAGCAGAGAACAAAACCCTTCATTTAAAGCATTTAAGTGAAGAATGTAAGGCCCTATTGTATAAATCTGACCCCAGGTTTCGCGAGATCATCATTAATGACATTGATGATCCTCGGTATCATTTGGCAGCCAACCCTGAAGAATTCCCCAAAAGTCTTTCAGAATATCATCTTTAGATCTTTAGCTTAAGGTTTTACGTCCTTCGGAACGAACATGGACACATCTCCCTTGTTCCCCAGGATATCTCTCACGATACTAGAACTGATGTAAGAAGTATCTGCACTGGTCAATAAGAAAACCGTTTCGATCTCAGACATTTTCCTGTTGGTTTGGGCAATGGCCTTTTCAAATTCAAAATCAGCAGGATTACGAAGTCCCCGCAATATGAATTGACTACCGACTTTGTTACAATAATCAATGGTTAATCCTTGATAAGTATCTACGACTACTTTTGGTTCATGAGCATAGGTCTTTTCAATGAAACTTTTACGCTCTTCCAGACTAAACATATAGCTCTTTGAAGAGTTGGTTCCAATGGCAATAATGATCTTATCAAAAAGCGGAATGCCTCTGTCAATAATATCAGTATGCCCAAGGGTTAACGGATCGAAGGATCCCGGGAAAACAGCTGTTTTTTTCATGTTGTTTTAGTATTGATTGGACTCTCCTGAAATTAATGTGCTTTCAAAAAGGGCAGATAATGCAATTCCTGCCTCTTTTGCTTGCTTTGGCAAAATACTTTCTTCCGATAGGCCGGGAACCATATTGAGTTCGATAAAATGCGGTTCATCGCCAATGAAGATGAAATCTGCCCTGGACAATCCTTTAAGGCCCATGCTCTTATATATTTTTCGGGCCATCAGCGTAACTTTTTCCTTTTGAATCTCTGAAATCCTTGCTGGGGTTATTTCCCTGGATGCTCCTAAATATTTAGCTTCATAATCGAAAAAATCATTGTCAGAGTCGATCTCTGTTATCGGCAAGACCAAAATGTCTCCCTGCCAGGTGATGACCCCAACAGAGACCTCAATGCCATCCAGAAACTGCTCGATCAAAATTTCATGATCCTCCAGAAATGCTTTTTCCAAAGCCGGGGCCAATTCATTTTCCTGATATACCTTGCTTATTCCAAAGCTTGATCCAGCCCTGTTGGGTTTGACAAAGCAAGGCAAGCCGACAGTATTGACGATCGACGAAAAGGATACCTCATCTCCCTTATTCAAATACACGGATCTGGCGGTTTTGATCCCATAAGGTTTTAGCAGGCTCAGGCAATCCCTTTTGTTAAAGGCAACGGCCATCTGGTAAAAAGGAGCTGAAGAATGCGGAATACCCAAAAGCTGAAAATAAGCCAGAATGGTTCCGTCTTCTCCCGGATGTCCGTGGATCGCATTAAAAACGGCATCAAATTTTATTTTGTACCCGTTAACCGTTGTTGTGAAATCAGCCATATTAATGGGATGCTCCCGTTCATTTTCGTCTACGTACACCCATTTCTCCCTTGAAATCAGTACGCGGTACGCATCAAATTTATCTTTATCAAGATGCGTAAAAACCACATTTCCACTTTTAAGAGAAATAGCTGCTTCAGAGGAATAGCCTCCCATAATGATGGCAATATTTTTTTTCATGAATGTATTTTGAAAGGCCGAGCCGATTGTATAAACAAACTTACAAAAAAGACTTTAAATGACTGATCCTCCATCTGTGAGTTATCATTTTTTAAAGTATATTTGAAAAATTTAATTTTAGAGATGAATTTATTGCAATACCTTAAAAGTAAAGAGTTTTTAAGAACCATCATATTGGTCATTGCCATTTCATTGATGCTTGTATTTGTTTTGGTAAAATGGTTGTCGTATCATACCAAACACGATGAAAAAATTGCAGTTCCAAATTTGGAAAAGTTAAGTTTGGCAGAAACTGAAAAAGTGCTGGCAGAGTACAAATTGAATTATGTGGTCATAGATTCTGCTAGCTTTAACCCGAAATTTCCTCCAAAATCTGTGATTGAACAAAACCCTTTGCCGGGTGATTTCGTAAAAGAAAACAGAAAGATTTACCTTACCTTAAACCCTTCTGATTATAGAAAAGTAACCATTCCTAATGTTCTTGATCAAACCAAAAGGCAGGTGGTCATTCAATTAAAGTCACTTGGATTCAGGATAGGGAAAGAGCGGTACATTAAAGATCTTGGAAGAGACGTGGTAAGGGGGCTTGAGATCAATAAAAAGAAAATAAAACCGGGGGACAGACTACCAAAGAATACGGTAATAGACCTGGTTTTGGGCGATGGACTTATAAATAAGGACACTGTCTATTAGTTTGCTACCCTATAATAACAGCAATGTAATGAAAGATAATGAAGAGCAGATCACTACAGATGATGAGCTGTATGAGCATTTTAAGTTTGTAGCCAGTGAAGGGCAGGAGCCTTTGCGCGTGGATAAGTTCCTGATGAATTTTATAGAAAATGCAACACGGAACAAGATCCAGCAGGCTGTTAAAGCTGGCAATGTGCTTGTGAATGAAGCCGTGGTAAAAGCCAATTATAAAGTTAAAGCCCAAGACGTGGTAAGGGTGGTATTGGCTCATCCCCCTCATGAAAACCTATTGGTTGCTGAAAATATACCTTTGGATATCATTCACGAGGACAAAGAGGTGATCGTGGTGAATAAACCGGCAGGAATGGTGGTGCATCCCGGGCATGGAAATTATAGCGGTACGTTGGTCAATGGACTCATTTACCATTTTCAAAACTTGCCTAAGAATAGCAACGAACGGCCTGGCCTGGTCCATAGAATTGATAAAGATACCAGTGGCTTATTAGTCGTTGCGAAGACGGAGTTTGCGATGGCAAACCTGGCGAGTCAATTTTTTAACCGAACTACAGAAAGATTATATTTGGCTTTGGTTTGGGGTAGTTTAGCAGAAGATCAAGGAACCATTACCGGCCATGTTGGCAGAAGCCTGAAGAACAGGCTTCAAATGGACGTTTTTCCTGAGGGTGATTTTGGAAAGCATGCAGTAACACATTACAGGGTCGTGGAGCGTTTTAGCTATGTAACCCTTGTCGAATGCAAACTCGAAACTGGAAGAACCCATCAAATAAGGGCACATTTTAAATATCTGGGTCACCCGTTATTTAATGATGAAAGGTATGGAGGGGATAGAATTCTAAAAGGTACCACATATACAAAATATAAGCAGTTTGTAGACAATTGCTTTAAAATTTTACCAAGGCAGGCCTTGCATGCCAAAACGCTTGGGTTTGAGCATCCGGAAACAAAGGAGACATTATTCTTTAATTCAGAAATCCCGGAGGATATGCAACAATGCCTTGAAAAATGGAGAAATTATACTGTAAATCAAAGCGACATCGGATCTTAATAAAACAATGCATCAAATGAAAATAGTTATTTCACCCGCAAAATCATTAAATTTTGAGTCAAAGGCACCAACCCAAGAATTTAGCCAACCTAAATTTTTAAACGAAGCAGATAGATTAAACAAAATCTTAAAAAAGAAATCAGCGAGATCACTTTCAAAGTTAATGTCGATTTCTCCTGCCCTGGGTCAATTGAATTATGAAAGGAACCAAAACTGGAAGATCCCTTTTGACCTGGATAACGCCAAACAAGCAGTGTATGCTTTTTCCGGTGAGGTATATCGCGGTTTAGATGTCAATAGCCTTCCGATGGAAGATTTGGGTTTTTTACAGGAAAACCTTAGGATCTTGTCAGGACAATACGGAATTTTAAAGCCGCTTGATCTGATGCAGCCTTACCGTCTTGAAATGGGGACCAAGCTGAAAGTAGGCGTCAATCCAAATCTGTATAAATTTTGGGGCGATCAAATCACTAAAGCCTTGAATTCGGAATTGGAGGAAGGAGAGCTGTTTGTGAACCTGGCGAGTAATGAATATTTTAAGGTACTGCAGCCTAAGGATCTTAAAGTACCTGTAATCACTCCTGTTTTCAAGGATTATAAAAACGGGGAATACAAGATCATCATGACTTTCGCCAAACTTGCGAGGGGGTTAATGGTGCGTTATATTGTTGATCATAAAGTTACCACCCTTGAAGGCTTAAAGGGGTTTAATTATAATGGTTATGGTTTTGATGAGAATTTGTCAACAGATACCGAACTTGTTTTTACCAGGTAATCTTATAATTTTATACTGACCGGGCTGCTAAGATTATTGTTCTTGCTGACCGCGATAATGATCAGACTATCTCCTGATTCCAATGATTTTTTTGGAATCTCCAGGAACCTTTCCCCTGTTAAACTCAATATATTGGAAGTTTTGTTGATATTGTGAACCTCACCTTGGGCAAAGTGATAGACCAGGAATTTCACA
>JBFFLO010000064.1:0-10264 GCA_041554895.1 Lutimonas sp.
ATTTTTCTGGATGATAAATTAAATATCATGCGGTTTACCCCATCCATGTCTGGAATTATCAACCTGATACCAACAGACATTGGCCGTCCTGTGGAGCATTTATCATCGAACCTGAACTATGATTCGCTTGTAACGGATATAAAGAAAGTACTTACAAAGCTTACTTCATTTGCCACTTCTGTAAAAAGCCATGACGGTGTTTGGTATCAAATGCAGATCATGCCTTACATAACATCACAAAATGTAATTAAAGGAGTGGTTATTACTTTTGTTGATATTACAAAAGAGAAGTCTCTGGTGGAAGAATTGAACAAGATCAAAGAAAATTACGAACACCTGTTGGAATCGACCAAAACCATTGTATATACCCAAGATGAGAAACTTTTTTATACAGGTATCGTCAATATGTATCCGGATGTTAAATACAGGGATATTGTAGGAAAAACCGACAGGGATTTTTTTACGGTAGAAGACGCCGAAAAGCTTGAAAAAATTAAAAAAGAAGTATTAGAGACGGGTAAATCAATGCGACAAATAGTTCCCATAAAATTGGGTAGCGAGGTGAAATTCTATGATTTAACTGTTAGGCCACTCTATCAGAAAAATGCAATAAAAGGAATAGCATGCACTGCGACTGATATAACAGAACTGAGCGAAGTGCAACAGCAACTGGCTAAATTTAAAGAATGAGCAAATGTCAAAAATCTCTGCACAAAGTAAATTACGAGCAAAGGCAGAAGAAAAAATCAGAGAGAAACCTGATTTAACAAAAGACCTTACTTTAGAAGAATCTAAAACCCTGCTTCATGAACTGGAGGTACATCAGGTGGAGCTGGAAATGCAGAATGAAGAATTGAGAGAAACTCAACACAGGCTTGAAGAATCCCGTGATCAGTATACGGACCTATTTGATTTTGCCCCGATTGGTTACATTATATTAAGTGAAAAAGGGGTAATTAAAAATATAAACCTTACGGGTTGTGATTTACTTGGCATAGAACGTTCTTTGCTTATTGGAAAGCCATTCTCTGCCTATATTTCAAATGGACAGTCTAGCATATTATTTTTAAATCTAAGAAAAGCCTTTGAAACAGGTTTGCTCCCCTCGTTTGAAATTCAAATGAAACATAAAACCAAGGGTGGTTTTATCGCCCTGCTTCAGGGTGTTATTACAAAGGATCAAAAAAACAAAACCCCGGTTTGCAGGGTGTCATTAATTGATGTTACAGAGCTTAAGGAGGCTGAAGCTTTGCAAATAAGACATGAAAGCTTACAAAAGGAAAAGGAAAAAATACAGCAATACCTTGACTTGGCACCTGTCGTTTTTCTATTGATCGATACAGAATACAAGGTGCAAATGATCAATCAGAAAGGATGTGACCTCCTGGGCTATGAAAGCCGCCACATCATAGGAAAGAATTGGTTTGGAAATTTTATGAGCATGAAAAATTATGATATGGTTTCTCTGACTCATCAAAGAACGGATAAAGTAAAAGGTTTGCTAAAGCCTTATTTTGAAAGCTATTTAAAATGTGGCAGTAATGAATCGCGTTTGATGTCCTGGACGAACGTTGCATTACGCGATGACCATCAACAACTGATAGGTACACTTATGGCAGGAGAAGATGTTACAGACAGGAAAAAGTTAGAATTAAGAAAACAAAAATATACGCAGGAATTAGAAAAGTTAGTTGAAGAACGCACCAAAGATTTAAAAGAAGCGCTCGAAAAAGAGAAAAGAATCAATGAAATGAAAAGTGCCTTTGTATCGATGGCGTCACATGAGTTTCGTACACCCCTTACGAGTATCCTTTCTTCAACTTTTTTAATTAAAAGATATAATGAAATGGAGGAATATGCCAAGGAGAGAAGGCATATTGAACGCATCAAGTCATCTGTACATCAATTGACAAGTATTTTGGAAGACTTTCTTTCTATTGATAAGCTGGAAAGGGGAAATGTGTCGATAAGAAAAGAAACTTTCGATTTAAAAGAATTTATTGCTGAGTTAATGGAAGATTTTGAGTGGATGCTTAAGGAAAACCAACGAATTAAGTATGTTCATAAAGGGTCTGCAAAAGTTTTTCTTGATAAAAAGATCTTACGAAATGTGCTTTTAAACCTTGTATCAAACGCTATTAAATATTCAGAAACAGATATAGAAATCAGAATATTCGTGAATAAGAAGGTCTTACGTATCGATGTAGAAGACAAAGGACTTGGTATTCCTGAAAAGGAACATCACTATCTATTCACAAAATTTTTCAGAGCAAAAAATGTTATGCATATTCAGGGGGTTGGTCTTGGCTTAAGCATCGTAAAGCATTACACTGCACTGCTTGGAGGCACTATTACTTTTAGCAGCAGAATGGGTGAGGGGAGTACATTCAAATTAGCACTTCCGTTAGAGCATTAAATTCAGCCTACCTTAGTTTTTTCCAACAATTTTCATTTTTTCTATCCAAAAATGCAATTCAAATGACTTGCGTCATTTTAGATTTACGGTACTCTCTTTAATTTTGGTAACATAAATTATTAATTAAAATATTATGAGAACTGATGTAGAAATTAAAGATGATGTATTGGATGAACTGGCATGGCAGCCAGGCATTGATGAAACACAAATAGGCGTAATTGTAGAAGATGGAGTTGTAACTTTAAGCGGAGTTGTAGACAGTTATTCCAAGAAGCTAGCTGCAGAAAAAGCTGCAAAACGCGTAAATGGTGTTCGTGCTATAGCAGAAGATATTGATGTAAAATATGGCATAAGCTATAAAAAAACAGATAAGGAAATAGCAAAAGCCGCGGCAAAAGCTCTGGAATGGGATGCTTCTGTACCTGATGAGGATATTAAAGTTAAAGTTGAAGACGGATGGATTATTTTATCAGGTGAAGTCACCTGGGATTATCAAAAGAAAGCTGCTAAAAAAGCAGTTGGAAACTTACTTGGGGTTAAAAAAGTCAGTAACAATATCACTTTGAAAAAAAGTATCAAAACATTTGAAGTTAAAGATAGAATTAAAAAAGCTTTTGAAAGGATGGCCGATATAGATGCAGAAGGTGTTGAAATTGAAACTAGTGGTCATACGGTAACTTTAAAAGGCAAAGTCAGTTCTCTTCAAGAAAAAGAGAATGCCGAAGAAGCTGCGTATAAGGCACCTGACGTATACGATGTCGTCAATAAACTTAAAGTTCAATATCGAACCGAATATGCTTAAAGCAACGAAAATGAATCAGAAAAGGTTATGAAATGAAAACTCCAGTTCAAGCCATTGAACTGGAGTTTTTATATGATATACCGGTTTCATTATTTACTTGATCTAAATATAGAATAAATGCAAGAAACAGCTGGTTTTTAAAATAAGGCAGCTGCTCCCTTTCATACGTGGAGGATCATTATACCTTAAAATTGGAGTGGTTCAAACCAGAAAAATCTTAAATAATATCCACAACTGATCTGGGTCATTGTTCGATAAAAGACATCAGAATATCTTAGTGCCAATAATAAATTTATAGAAAGTTCTTTATAAAAATATAGGTTTTCACGCAGCAATACTTGAAAATCATGAAAGTATCAAAGGTACTTTTTTAAACCAGTTAAACATGCGGTATCATAGTCAGTATTGGTTTATTATAGAGAAGTGTTCATGAGTAAATTTAATACTTTCATGAAACCAGGATGCCCAGGTATTCTGGTTTCTACTTTTACAAGGATTCAATATGATAATTGCTTGAAAAAGAAATGGGTCAATATGAAAGATTTGTTTTCATTTTCCAAATTGAACAGCTCATATTATTTTAGATATAAAATAATTGACCTCGTTAATTTTTGAAGAAGAGACTTATTTTTCATGGGAAACAGGAAGCAGTGGCTTCCTGTTTCTTTTAAATAGTTTAATATTATACTTATGATGGTGTTAGTGAACCTTGTTCAATGTATTCTCCACAGCAAAAAGGTCATAATCATAACCCCTTAAAATAAGTAAGTTGCTCCCGTTATTCAGGAGCCGGAAATATGCTCTTGTTTGTTTTTCTTCTGCGCCCAGACCTCGTAAAATACCATATGGGCCGGCAGAAAGAATACCAAGAGGAGCTTCATTAATTTTATAAAGAAAAATTGAAGTTAAAGAACCTACTACATATACAAGGCCAATATCTGCATTTTCAAAATACCCAAAATCTACATTGTTATGAAGTAATTCTTTCCATTTTCTTTCTAATTTTAGAATGTCCTGTTCAAATTCATAGACGCTGTAGTACTTATCTTTTGAAAATTTACCCAAAATTGAAACTTCTAATCTTGAGATAGTATCTTTATTTAAAAATTTTAAAGCTTTTTCCAATTGGCACAAATCCTGATATGATCTAAATAAAATCAGTTTTTGATTTTCTATCTGTAATGTAGAATTCACAATAAATGAAAGATTAACTAAAATATTTGTCTAAAATGTGGTACTAAATTAAAAATGTAAGTACTTAAAACTAATGACCTGCATCAATTAATGTGTTTTTCTTTTCCTTTTTTTTGACCTGACGATTTTTAACATCCATTAAAGCTCTTAAATAGCATTTGAAATAGACTCCAGAACATCTTTTTTTAGTAATATGATCTTATTGCGTTTACCCGTAGTTATAAGTCCTTCATTTTTAAATTCTGTCAACATCCTAATAGCGGTTTCAGTAGCCGTTCCAATCATGCCGGCAAAGTCTTCTCTGGGTATACCCACGCCAGAATCCCTGTCATCTGATATAAACCCTTTATGATATAGTTCTAAAAGGGCCTTGGCTACTCTTTGTCTTACCGGGGTAAACGCCATATTCATCAGTTGCTCCTGTACATCTACTAAATTGTTTGAGACCATAGCAATAAATTTTTTCGACACCATTTTGTTTTCATATAGTAAGATGTTAAAATCTTCTTTTGATATTCCATAAATTTCAGCATCTTCAATTACAGTAGCCGTTTCAGCATAACTTGATCTATTGCTAATTAAAGACAATTGTCCTACAAAGTCTCCAGCTCCAAATATCCCGGTTACAAACTCTTTGCCAGATTCGGTAATCCTCGACGTTTTTATAATCCCTTTTTCAATAAAATATAATTTAGAGACCTTATCTCCCTCCATAAAAACAATATCCTTTTTTTCATATTTTTCTGCCGGGTGATACTGGATAACACTCTCAAGATTCATGAAATCAGACGCCTCCTCTATAAACTTGTTGAGACCTTCCGCGTTTTTTAAAAACTCTTTTCTTAAAAACTCATTTTTCTTGATACGGCATTCTATTGCTTCTATTAATTCATGTTCTTCAAATGGTTTGGTTAAATAATCATCAGCTCCAAGGTTCATCCCTTTCCTTACATCTGTTCTTTCGGCTTTTGCTGATAAAAAAATAAAAGGGATTTTAGCCGTTATTTCATTGCTTCCCAAAGATTTAAGCACATCATACCCATCCAAATCCGGCATCATGATATCACATATGATAACATCCGGAACAAACTTCTCTGCTTTTAAAATACCTGTTTCCCCGTTTTCAGCAGTGGCCACTTTGTAGTTTGACAATTCCAGGATATCAGCAATATCTTCTCGTATATCCCTATTATCATCAATTACTAATACTTTTTTCATCCTTTAGTTGATTTATAGGCAATTCTATCCAAAAGGTAGATCCCTCTGATAATTCACTTTTAAAATTAATCGTACCTCCTACAAGCTCAGTGTATTGCTTAACTAAATACAATCCCAAGCCGGTTCCCTGAAAATGGGTAGCATTAGAAGCACGGTAAAATCGTTGAAATAGATTTTTTTGTTCTTCTTTGGGTATACCAATACCATTATCTTTGACCTCCATGATGATCTGCTTTCCATGCTTGGCAATCTCCAACCTAATGGGGTCACTATCTGCCAGCGAATATTTCATTGCATTAGACAGTAAATTCGTTAAAATATAACGTATCAAATTTGGATCATGGTAAACTTGTTTTTCTGCCAAATCAGTATAAATTCTTACAGTCTGCCCATTGTTTTTGGAAGGATTGATCTCTTCTATTAATGATTTAGAGAGCTCTATCAAATTGAAACTAACAGGCTGGCTTTGAATTTTTCCTTCCTCTAATTTACTTAAAGATAGAAAATCATCAAGAATTACCCTTAAATTATTTACGTTTGATCTTATTTTACCGATGGATTTCTTTATTTTTTTTTCATTTCCGGGCGAATTTTGTTTTTCAATAAGAATGGTTGATGAAAGAATTACACTTAAAGGGGTTCTGAACTCATGTGAAGCCAGTGAAATAAAACCAGATTTAAGCTCGTTCAATTCTTTCTCCTTTCTCAAGTTTTCCAGCATTTCCAGTTGTATTATTTTTTGATCTGTAATATTGGTAAGCACTAATAAAATCTGAATTTTATTAGAGTCAGTCTCAAATAATGGAGTTGAATTTACTGAATATGAATTGTTCCCAAATGTTATTTCAAAAGAGCAGTGCTCTCCTTTTAGTGTTTTTATGACGTTTTCTTTTAATTCTCGTATTTGATTATTTGAAAAAATATCGATGGCATTTATATGCAGGCCCTCATATATTTTCTCTTTTAACCCAAGAGTGTCTATTTCTGCTCCTTCGATGTATTTGATCAGAAAATCAGAACCAATTACAATAATTATCCCTTTAGGGAAATTTTTTGCAATTGCTAAAAACATTGCCTGACTTTCCTGTCTTTTAACTATCGCTTCATTGGCAATTTGAATTTGATCATTTAAATTCAAATTCGTCTCTACAAGGCTTTTTATGGTACCACTTAATTCATCGGTCTGCTTTTTTACCTTATTTTCTAATTCAATATTATATTTTTCAAGCTTTCGTTTGTTTTGTTGTAAATTAATCCTTGAATTGTGCTGTTCAATAGCGATGCTCATCAATTGAATCGTGTCAATGATAAATTCTTTTTTAATCTTCTGCGGTTTTATGAATTCTTTTGAATAAATGACCAAAGTCCCCAATACTTTGCATTTAGAAGACATGATTGGAAAGGACCAGCAGGACTTGAAATTGTGCTCTAATAATAATTTTTTATAATTGTTGTTTTCAGAATTGTCTGCAATGTTTTCAATAATTATTTCTTCTTTTTCATAAACTGCCGTGCCACAACAAAAATCCTCAGAACCTATGACTACTTCTTCAATAAGCCTGGTCAAAGCCGGAGGGAAATTTGGTGCAGATAATTTCCGTAATGTATGGGTGCTTTTATCTAATTTTAATATAGCTCCTATGCCATTTTTAACATATAATTCAATAGTGTTTATGAATTGGTCACCAATTAAGTCAATAGGCTTGTTCTCCGCTATCATCCAAAGGATTTTTCTAAATTCATTTTTTAGAATTACTGAGAAATTATCATGTTTTACATCACAAACAAATAGAACGGCCATTTTTTCTTTTTGATGTGAAATTGTTGTGAATTTTAATTCTAACTGAAATTTTAATCCCTTTTTATTAATCCCTGACACTATTTTCTTAGGGCAGGTGTTGTTGACAGGTAAACCCTTATCTTTTTGACCTTCAAAATAATCGATAAACTCCTTTGGGAAAATAACAGACAGTTTTTTCTGAATCAATTCGTCTTGGTCGTAACCGAAAATTTTTTCAGCTGATCGATTTACATTAAGCAGTACGCCCTTATTATCTGTAATTAAGATACCTTCAGAGGAATTTTGGACAATATTTTGCAAAAACTTTATGTCTTCAATTGGGCTATCCATTCTGTATCAACTGATCAATTATATCTAAGGAATCGTAGAAATTTTTTATATTAATTACTATAATCCAGGATCTTTTAAAACGGTTAGAAGTTTGTTTTTATAAAAATAGAGTAATAAAATTGAATTTTAAATGATAATAATCATACATCCAAATCTATACCAATGAAATTGATTCAGGTCATTGTGATAGAAATATGCACTGATAAGTTCAAAAGAAAGAAACATAGGTGATATCCTGGGCAACTAAATACGAAATCACTTAAAGAACCTGGCTTTACCATAGAAAGGACCTGTAATGTATTGTAATGTAGAATACTCCTGTAATTACCACTATCTGGGATGGAAATGGGCACAAGACAGATCGAGCCGTAGGTAAAAAAAACAGCATTCGGTTTTTGATCGATTATTTTAGCATTAAAAAATAAAAGCATCCTCTAATCGACTAAATATTTGGTATATATTAATCGATTAAAAGATACGCTTAGTAAAAAGTTATTAGGATAATTTTTAGCCTAGAACAAATGAATTATGATACTTGTATCACTTTTGGTTTTTGTTTCTTTGCTTCTTCCTTTTTGGCTAAGTTAAAACTTAGGATACCATCGTGATAGCTGGCTTTAATGGCCTCTTCTTTTACGCTATCAGGCAGTTGCAGTGAGCGCTCAAAAGAATTGTAACTGAACTCCCTTCTCGTGTAGTTTTTATCTTCTTCTTTTTTAGAAGTTGATTTTTCGGCCGAAATATTAAGACATCCATCTGCAATAGTAACTTCAAAATCCTTTTTGGAAAAACCCGGTGCTGCAAGCTCTATTTCAAAATTATTATCTGTTTCTATAATATTTAATGCAGGTTCGCTTGACTTGCCATTCCAAAAATCATCACTTAGCAGGTCTCTGTTCCAAAAACGACTATGAAAAAAATCATCCATGTCTAGGAAACTTGAAGGCATTAAATTTGTAAGGGGCCTTTTTCTTTTAAATTTTACTAAAGACATAATTTTATATTTTAAGTTAAACAATATTTATACATCTAAAATAAAACCGAAAATCTAGTTGGGAAATGACTTGGGTCAGTGGCAAAAATGGTTGGTCATACGCAGCTTCTTGATTGGGCAATCCAATTGTTTATCATTTAATTACCGTCAAGGTCGGGTATTCTCCCTATAACATTGAATAATGTTGCCATGGCGCTTAATCTTTTTAACGTAATTTCATTTTCTTTCAGTTGCGAAGTGATCAAACTTCGTTCCCGTGAATTGATCAAAAATAATGAGCTTTCCCCTAAGAAAAACTTCCGTTCTTCGCCATTTAACAGCACTTTATAATCCTGCACTATGCTTTGAATAATCTCTTCCTGGTTATTGAGCGAGACAATTTCAGTTTTAACTGCTGTGATTTTGTTCTTTATCGACAGTGCAGAGGCACTTATCTCGTAATTTAAATCCTGCAGTTTCAATTTAGACAACTTTAACTCGCCACGTTCCTTTCGCAGAAAAATTGGCATGCTAAAATTTACCATAGCCTTGTAATTAGACGTATTGAATAAATATTGCTGCTCAAAATCAGAAGCCAGGAAGTTATATTGAAAATCAAGTTTTGGCAATAGTTTATTAGACTTTAAACGACGATCAACTTTAAGCGACTCCATTTTAAAATCAAGTGACCTCAACTTCGGATGATCGCTAAGCAATAGAGAATCAGCCGAAATTGTTTGTAAAGACAATGAGCTGCTTAGGATATCCCTTGTTGGTAACTGTGGAATTACGGAATCTTCAAATTCCAAAGGAACATCATCAAGCCATAAATAAGTACTTGCATATAATCCCGCTTTTTGACGCTTTAATTCGGCAGCCTTTTGTCCTAAAAGCCAGTTTTGAACAGAAATATTCGCCTCGAGCGTATCAATGGCAGCTTTGTCCCCCTGTTCAAAACTTCTTTTGACAGCATTTGACCTTATGCTGGCATTGCTTAAAAAATCAATATAGATCTGCTCTTCATTATAGGCTTGCAGCCATTTAAAATAGGCAATGCTGGCTTCAAATATCAATTGATTCACCAGTAGATCTCTATCAGCTTTTGTTTGGTCTTGAAAAAAGCGGGCTTTTTTTAAGCTGGCCATGCGTTCATTCATAAGAAGGCCCTGAGCCAGTGATACTGAAACACCTGCGCTATAAATACCGCCTTCCGGAACCGTCATATTAGGATTTAGAAAGGCACCTGTATTATTTTCAAAATTGGCCTTAAACTCCACGCCGTACCATGTGGGTATTTTAAATGCAGCATTTAGCTCATTGTAATACTCAGTATTTTTAAACTCTTTTGTATTGTAATCTACCTCTATTTTTGGGTCAAATCCTCCACGGGCCTTTAAAAGGTTGGCTTCTCCTATATTTAAAGCCAGGTTAGCCTGTTTGACCAAGGGATGGTGTTTCTTGACATAACCCAAGAACTCTTCAAAGCTGAAGACATTTTTTATAGGATTATTGGCTTGTACACTATAGGTA
>JBFFLO010000065.1:0-10263 GCA_041554895.1 Lutimonas sp.
AAGGATGTTATCCAATTCTTCCTTAAACCCCATGTTTAGCATCTCATCTGCTTCGTCCAAAACCAACCACTGGATGCTTTCAAGGTTCAATACCCTTCTTTTGATCAGGTCAAGTGTTCTTCCGGGAGTTCCCACGACGATCTGCACCCCTCTTTTTAATGGCCTGATCTGTTCTTCAATATTCGCGCCTCCATAAACCGCAATGGTTTTGATGCTTTTCAAATTTTTAGAAAAATCATTGATGTTATTGGCGATTTGGATCGCTAGTTCCCTTGTAGGCGAAAGAATGATCGCCTGGGTGTTTTTGTTTTCGGCATCAATTTGCTCAAGTATGGGCAAACTAAAGGCCGCTGTTTTACCTGTTCCGGTCTGAGCAAAAGCTTTCAGATCATCTTTTGAACCAAGTATTTGTGGAATTGAAATCTTTTGAATTTCTGTGGGTTGTTCATAGCCTAATTCGTCTAATGAATCAACAATTGCCTGGCTTAAACCAAGCGTTTTAAATATCGACATATATTTTTTTTGCAAAACTCAATTTATTTGTAAAGCTCTGGTTTGCAAATAAATACTGTGTTTTATGTTTAAGAGTTTGCAAAAGTACTACTAATTTAGTGAAGTATGCTATGATTTAGCGTTTATTAATGGTTTTCAAATAGTAACTTAAGTTGCTGTCAAGGAAAAACAGATAGCCATTTTCAACCTTACCCTGGTCATTTACAATAATGGTTCTTTCCATGTCTCCCTCATACCAGCTGTAAGAATCAGAATTTTTAGCCAGCTTAAATTGATGCTCCTTGGGCAACTTTTTTGATGCTACAAATTCTTTCCATTCTTGATCTGTCTTATTTCTTTCGATCCCAATAAAGACCACGTCGGGATGACGCCTTTTCAGGTAGTGCAATTTTTCATTCAACATTTCCACCCTTCCCAACTCTGCAGGCCAGAAGTAGATGACTGCATGTGAATTTTTGATCAGTGCATTGATCTCAACTTCCGAATTATCAAGGTTATAAGCTGTGAGCTTTGGCATTTCGGCGCCATCTCTGATTTTTTCCTTTTGCGCTATTGATTTTTTAAACTCTTCCTTATAATGGTCATTACTGCAATGTTCATAGAAAAAAGCATAAACTTTTTCTGAATCCTCCTGAGATAACTGATTGTTGGAAAGAGAACCCCAGGCGCCTTTTGCAAGCAGGGAGTTTTTAAAGTCTTCCACATGGATCCTTTCATTGACAATCTTCATGAGTTCAAGCTCAAAAATTTTATTCTCCGGATCTTTCATCTTTTCATCATGCGCCAGATTATATAAAAAGGTATTTATAAAAGCCAGGTTCCATCCATAGTCGAGCAACGATTCATCATTCAGTTCGATCTTTTTTCTATAGGCATAAAACTCATCACTCAATTCAGGTGCTTTTTTAAGGCCCATCATTTTCTTATGGTTATAGGCATACCGCTCCTTGTAAAAAAAGAAGGGAACGTAAATACCGGTTTTTGCCAGCTTGTCGAATAATCGGGAAGGAGGTTCTTCTTCTGATGATAAAAATTCTTGATACAGATCGAGTTGTTTTTTGATCCCCTTATCAATCACCTCGCTAAAAGCTGCTTCATCAAGGCGGTAGTTCTTTTTAAATTCTTTTTCTGTTTTTTCCTGCTGCAGATATAAATTGATCAGGTAATTGTTCTTGCCGCTTCCTTTTCCGCTAAAAATCAAAGATTCATCAAAATCCCAGGTATTCAGATACAGCAACAAGCTATCTTTTGGCTCAAGATAGACATATTGAAATTCAGCGCCGTGTTTAAAACTGTAAAGGCCTAAATCGAGTGAATCAAGTTTGAAGGAAAATTTATTGTGGTCATCGAGCCTGGCAGAGTCAAGCACTTTCTTGCCTTTCGTAAAATAAACATACTTGTGTTTTGGATTTTTTATTTTACCGCCAAAATAAGTGTAGGTCATTTCATCCTTGTTGTTACAACCGGTAAAAATCAAAAGCACACCCAACAGCGTCAATAAAGTAATTGGCTGCGAAAAGTAATTTTTTTTCAAATATTTTAATTTAGGCATAATGACAAATGTACTAATATCACTTTGTGAGCTTTGTTAATGTGGTGTTAAAAATTTTGGAGAAAAAGGTTAAAAAAAATGATGAAAAACCAGAGGTTGCCGGGAATTTGCCACAGATCTAACAACCTAAAATTATCTCTCCTGATTGGTAGATATATCTGACTATTTTAGTTACTTTTGCAAAAAAATTAAAAAGAATGCTTACAGTATCTAATTTGTCCGTTCAGTTCGGAAAAAGAGTTTTATTTGATGAGGTAAACACAGTGTTTACACAAGGAAATTGCTATGGTATCATTGGAGCAAATGGAGCTGGAAAATCTACTTTTTTAAAAATACTGTCGGGTGAAATCGACCCTACTTCGGGCCATGTGAGTCTTGAAAAGGGAAAGAGGATGTCTGTTTTAACCCAGGATCACTTTGCTTTTGATGAATATCCGGTACTGGAAACAGTGATGATGGGGAATATACCCCTCTACGAACTTAAAAAAAGGCTGGATGAGGTGTATGCCAAGCCAGATTTTTCTGAAGAAGACGGGGTATTGGCCGGTGAATTGGGAGCGCAATTTGAAGAAATGGGTGGCTGGACCGCTGAGAGTGAAGCCGCAAACCTTTTGTCGTCATTGGGCATACCAGAGGATATGCATTATACCAATATGGCAGATTTGGATGGTAAAACAAAGGTAAGGGTATTGATTGCCCAGGCATTATTCGGTTCTCCGGATGTGCTGATCATGGATGAGCCAACCAATGACCTGGATTTTGAAACCATAGGATGGCTGGAGAATTTTTTGGCCAATTTTGATAATACGGTAATTGTGGTATCGCATGACCGTCACTTTTTAGACGCTGTATGTACCCATATTTCGGATATAGATTTTGGGAAGATGAATCAGTATTCGGGTAACTATACCTTCTGGTACGAATCCAGTCAGCTGGCAGCCAGACAAAGAGCCCAGCAGAATAAGAAGGCTGAAGAAAAGAAAAAAGAACTGGAAGAGTTCATCAGGCGATTTTCTGCCAACGTGGCCAAGTCCAAACAGGCGACCAGCAGAAAAAAGATGATCGAAAAGTTGAATATATCAGATATAAAGCCATCCAGCAGAAGGTATCCGGCGATCATTTTCGATCAGGAGCGAGAAGCAGGAGATCAGATCCTTCATGTGGAAAACCTTTCTAAAAGGATCGATGGCGAATTGCTTTTTGACAAAATTGACCTGAACCTTACAAAAGGCGATAAGGTGGTATTGCTTTCCAAAGCCTCAAGAGCCGCAACAGCTTTTTACGAGGTGATCACAGGAAACAGCCAACCTGATTCAGGAGACTATAAATGGGGTGTTACTACTACCCAGGGTTATTTGCCACTTGAAAACGCAGATTTCTTTAAAAATGACCTGAGCCTGGTGGATTGGTTAAGACAATATGCGAAAACAGAAGAAGAAAGAGAAGAAGTTCATCTCAGGGGCTTTCTTGGAAAAATGATCTTTAGCGGCGACGAGGCACTTAAAAAGAGCAATGTGCTTTCAGGAGGGGAAAAAGTAAGGTGCATGCTGTCGCGCATGATGATGAAAAGAGCCAATGTATTGCTGATCGATGAACCTACAAACCATCTTGATTTGGAATCCATTCAGGCTTTTAACAATGCATTGAAAAATTTCAAAGGAACCGTGATCTTCTCTACACATGACCATGAGTTTGCCCAAACCGTGGCCAACAGGATTGTTGAGATCACACCAAACGGGGTCATTGACAGGTATATGAGTTTTGATGAATACCTGGAAAGTGATGTGATCAAGGAGTTAAGAAAGAAGATGTACGGCGAATAGTGACGTAATGCGTTGATGTACATCATTCCTTCCTCGGGTGAAACCTTTCAACCACTTGTTTAAGGTGGCTTTTATCCAAATGCATATAAATTTCGGTGGTCGTGATGCTTTCGTGTCCGAGCATTTGCTGTATGGCGCGGAGGTCGGCACCATTTTCAAGCAAATGTGTGGCGAATGAATGGCGAAGGGTATGCGGGCTCACTGTTTTATGGATCCCGGCCTGTGCTGTTAAATCCCTGAGAATCATAAACACCATATTCCGGCTGAGTTGCCTGCCTCGCCTGTTGAGAAAAAGCGTGTCTTCAAAGCCTTTTTGAACCTTGATCGAAGTGCGGATAAGGTCTTTATAGGTTTCAATAAGCTTGATCATAAATGAATTTATGGGTACAAACCGCTGCTTGTTCCCTTTTCCTATAACCCTGATAAAACCTTCATCAAAAAAAAGGTCAGAGATCTGAAGCTGGATCATTTCAGTGACCCTGAGCCCACAACTATACAAGGTTTCTATCATGGCCCTGTTCCTTTCTCCTTCCGGTTTACTCAGGTCGATCTGTGCTATGATCTCATTGATCTCTTGCTCAGATAAGGTATCGGGTAATTTTCTTCCAAGCTTTGGGGCTTCGAGCAAATCTGTGGGGTTTTCCTTGCGGTAATCTTCAAAGATCAGGTAGTCGAAGAAGTTGCGCAGGCCCGATATCATCCGCGCCTGTGATCTCGGGGCCACTGTTTTGGCACTGTCATAAATAAACCGCTCTATGATCTCAGGGCCTATCCCGACAGGGGATTCCTGCAGCTCCTGATCAGCAAGAAAGGAAGTCAGTTTTTGAATATCCTGACTGTAAGCTTTGATGGAATTTTCTGAAAGCCCCCTTTCGATCTTGAGGAAATATCGATAATCCGTTAAGGCATCCTTCCAAGTCATAAGATTAAGTATATGGGTATATCAATATTCGTCAGCTATGCTTATGCATATCTGTAAAATTATGCTATTTTTGGCAGAAGAACCAATTATTCTTTGTTTCGATGGCCAGGGTTTTTTGCCATGGGAGCAAATTACTAAAATAAGATTTTCATGAAAATTATCATCATCAATGGCCCTAATTTGAACCTGCTGGGAAAAAGGGAACCTTCGGTTTACGGGAGCATGACTTTTGAAGATTATTTGAACAGCTTGCGATCAAAATACCCGAAAGTTGACCTCTCTTATTTTCAGTCAAATATAGAAGGTGAACTGATTGATAGCATTCATAAGTGCGGATTTTCTTTTGATGGAATTATCCTTAATGCAGCTGCGTATACGCATACTTCGGTCGGTATAGGCGATGCGGTAAAAGCGGTGGAAACCCCGGTGGTAGAAGTGCATATTTCGAATGTTTACCAGAGGGAATCCTTTAGGCATAATTCTTTTATTGCACCCCATGCCAAAGGGATTATTGCCGGTTTTGGCCTTCAAAGTTATGAGCTTGCTTTGCAATCATTTATGCCTTAGAACGGCGAAAACGATTTAGTAATAAATTGTTAACTATTTGATAATTTATAATAATTATCAGTTTTTATTGCGTAGCATTTTTTATTTTTACCGTTCAAATTTTTTTAGCCAATGATATTAGTAGCAGACAGTGGTTCGACCAAAACAAATTGGATCGCGATTAACGACAAAGGGGAGACTTATTTTAAAATAGATACCCATGGTTTGAATCCAGCTGTGTTTTCGAGAGAGACATTATATGACAGGGTAATTACCAAAAAGGAGTTGTTCGATATAAAAGATGAGGTTAAAGAGATTTATTTCTACGGGGCAGGGTGTGGCACAAAAAAAGCCGCGGATTATTTAAAAGCCCTTTTTGAAGATATATTTACCAATGCCCATATTGAGATTTATGAGGATACGATCGCAGCGGTAAAGTCGCTTCAAACTGATACCCCCGGAATCGTTTGTATTTTAGGAACCGGTTCCAATTGCAGTTATTTTGATGGAAAAGAAACACATCAAAAGATCGTTTCTTTAGGTTATATGCTGATGGATTCGGCTAGTGGTAATTATTATGGCAAGCAGATCATCAAAGATCATGCTTACGGTAAAATGCCGGCTGAACTGGCCAAGAAATTTGAATCAGAATACGATTTGAATCCTGATACCATCAAAACCAACCTCTATAAAAAGGACAATCCAAATACATATCTGGCAAGTGTTGGGAGATTCCTGATAGAGAACAAGAACAATGATTATGCCCAAAAGATCATCAAGGATGGATTGCGTTTCTTCGTGGAAAATCAAATTTTTCAATTTGAAGAAAGTAAGCATGTCCCCATTTACTTTGTAGGTTCCATTGCTCATTTTCTGCATGATGAAATCGTTGAGGTACTGGATGAATATGATTTGAAACTAGGCAAAATTGTCAGGCATCCTATCCTGACATTGGCTGCGGCCCATGCGAGCAAGCTCTCGAAATAACAGCGCTTTTTGACCCCTTAAAATTGTCCTTTACTTTCGGGCCAGTACCGATATCTCCACAGAAACATCTTTTGGCAATCTCGCGACTTCCACAGTTTCACGGGCGGGTGCGGTGGCTTCATTAAAAAATGAGCCGTAAACCGAATTGATCTTTTGGAAATCATTCATGTCTTTGATAAAGATGGTTGTTTTAAGCACATCCTCATAGTCCATTCCGGCGGCTTTGAGAACAGCACCAATATTTTTCATCACTTGTTTGGTTTCTGCAGTAATATCACCTGAGACCAGATTGCCTGTTGCAGGATCTATGGCGATTTGCCCTGAAGTGTATAAAGTGTCATGGTATAGAACAGCCTGCGAATATGGGCCAATAGGAGCCGGAGCATTAGGGGTTTCAATTATTTTTTTCATGATGGTCCTGGGTTTTTATTTCTGGGTTAAATTACGAATAAATAGCATGCCGAGGTGATCGCAGGTGAGCACCTCAGTTCTCATCGCCTCAGCTCCGATCGCCTCGCGATCTTAGAACAATCTTTTATCCGGTACTTTTCGCTGGTCGTATTTCAAGTCGCTAAGCGGGCCAGATTTGATCCCTATAAAAAAGTAATAGGTAGCCCTGTCGCCAAATGGGACCCAGTTAAAACTAAAGCGCCAGCTGTCGAGGTCTCTTTCAAAACGCAGTTGGGTGTAAGTTATTCCGCTATTTTCGAAATCATAACCTGATGAAACACCAACCCTCCATTTTGGAGAAAATTCTATATTTCCTGAAATCTGCATGGAATTTGAGGTAATCTGGCTCTGCGATTGGGCATTGTTGTACGTCAAAGAATAGCGGACCTTTAGATCCCAGGGCATCACGGTTTTATACAGGGTTGCTTTTTTGACTTTTTCCTCGTCTGTATTGATCTGCTGGTTGCGGTTGACCAGGTTTTCTCCAAACATATTCGAGGAACTATCCACATTGGTTCCTGTTGAGCTTGACTTCTCTTTCTCCTCTTTATTCTTACCCAGGTCTTTGCTTGAAATAGAATAATTTGCCGTTAGGTTCGCATTGGTAAGCCTGAACAGGCTTCCTCCGTTATTGATATTATAGACGTTGATCCGTCTTCCATTGGCATTTATGGCATAGGGGTCCATTGATGCATTCAGGTTTACAGCCAGTTTGTTTTTGAGCATCTGTGTTCCCGCGGTCATTCTTAATGGGCTCCAGTTTAACGAATCGGCTGCAATATTATAACTCGTTGAAAAGTTGAGGTTGTTCAGGATTTTGATCTTTCTGGGTTCTTCATCTTCATCAGCATCTTTTGACTCAACTTTGGCTTCAAGTGTATTGTTGACAGATAAACCAATGGCACTAGACAGCTGCCTTGAAGGTGCTCCATAGATACCATTTTGGAAACGGCTGTATTCACGCATGTCGTCAGGGTCGATACTTGCCTGATATTCATCATAGTAATTACTGAAATCTGGCCTGTAACTATAGGATACCGCAGGCCTCATAACGTGTCTTAATGCCTTGATGCGGCCTTTTTTAAAGTTAAGCATTCCGTAAACCGTAGTACTGGCAGAGACACCAGCGGAGTATTCCCTGTAGCTGTCAAAGCCGTTCACGGTATCTGTCACTACTTCATTGGTGGTATCATCCCAGTACCTGTCAATGGTTTTAAAATACCAAACATCTTTATACACAAATGAAGGGGAAAGGCTTACAAACTTTAAAGCTTTGGCATTGGTGCTCATGGATATATCATGCTTGACCCCTGATTGTGCCTCATCAAACATTTTAGCCGTTCCGAATTCTTCATCAGTAGTAGAAATCCTGTTTTGCGCATTCATACTATAGGTAAGCCCGAGGTTTTGGATGGGGTTCTTTTTTGAACCTACTTTGGGCGCAAAAGGATATATCCTGTCCATATTCACCACAAGTGACGGAAGGCTCATGTCAATCCTCTCGGTATTCGTATTTTGTGTATGGGTCATCGAAGCATTCATATTAAAAGGCGTTCCGACAAACTTTTTGTAGTAGGATACCGAAGAGGCAAAAGTATTGGTCAGGTAATAAGGAGAACTTGACTCATTGATCGATTCTTGAAAAAAGCTGCTGCTACCAAAATTCACAGAAGCAGAGAACCGGGAATTCGGGTTAGATGTTGCCGACTGGCTATGCGACCAGCGAATAAAGAAATTGGTGGACTGGCTATAATCGGGAAACCCTTTCTGGCTATTGATCAGGTTCTCATAGCGCAGGCTAAAACTACCTGTAAACTTATACCTCAGGTTATAGCTCGATTCTGCCCGTAAACCCCAACTGCCATTGGTGTATACGTCGCCTAAAATCGCCAAATCAAAATAATCGTTTACCGCAAAGTAATATCCCCCGTTTTGTAAAAAGTATCCCTGGTTGTTATTTTGTCCCCAGGTGGGAATGATGAAACCGGAAGCCGTTCCGCTGGTAAGCGGGGAGTAAAAGAAAGGCAAAAACAAAGGGGTCGGTACATCAGCGATGACAAGATTACTCATGCCACCAACGATTTTACTATCGGGAACGATCTTTATGTTCTTGGTTTGCACATAATAATCAGGGTTTTCTTTTTGCGAAGTGGTAAACTTGGCCCTATTGATATAGAAGGTACTATCGTTTTCTTTTTTGGATATGTCACCTGTGATGATCATTCCCTGCTGCTCCGTTCTCGAATTGTAGATCAGGGCCTTTTTGTTTTCAAAATTATAAATCAGCGAATCCTGAGTGGAAGCCTGTTGCCCTTGTTTGAATTCAGGACGCTGGATATAAACGCCTGCCGTGTCAAAAATTCCTGTGGCAATGGCCAGGCTATTCTTATAATCAATGATTATTTTTCCGGCCTTGAGTTCAATATCCTGATAATACAGCTCGGCTTCATCATATAATGTTGCCCTTTGATTGACAAAATCGTTAGAGAGGTAATCTTTTGATTTGTGAATTATATTGTCTTCAAGATATTCGGGAGTGACCTGCAGGCTATCAACTTTTGTTGTGTCAACCACCGTCAGTGCCGGGTTGTTGGCATCTAAGACACCGATATTATCGGTTCTATTTATATTGTTTTCTTCATTGTCATTATTTTGTTCTACCTGACCCAGAGCCACTTGATTTACAAAACAAAAAAATAAGGAAAAGAAAAGTAAGTATCTTAAATTTGTATACAATGCTATAAATAGTATTTTTGTAAAAAAATGTCAATTTTTTTAAAGTTACAAACTTACATATATTTTTTCAGTGGTATAAACATATAAACGAAAAACTAGAAGGATAAAAGCATGATCGATACAGGAAAAAAGAGGGATTACACTAAGTTGGCACTGGTTTTTATATGCACTTTGGTTTTGGCCCTGTCGCAGACGGCAACTTATGCTCAGGATAAATTTGTTGTTGTGCTTGATGCAGGCCATGGAGGAAAGGATCCAGGCAGGCCCGCAAAGAATTTCAGTGAAAAGGATATTGCCTTGAATATCGTTTTGAAGCTTGGGGATAAATTGAAGGGGCTCGACGATATAAAGGTGGTCTATACCCGTGACAAGGATGTGTTTGTAGATTTAAAGGAAAGAGGACGGATCGCCAATGAGGCTGATGCCGACCTATTTGTTTCTATTCATTGCAATGCTTTTAGCAATGACGCCTCCGGTACAGAAACCTATGTGCTGGGATTGCATGCCAACAAGCAAAATTTTGAGGTGGCCAAGCATGAAAACTCGGTGATCTTCCTGGAGGACAATTATGAGGAAAAGTATGAAGGTTTTGATCCTAATTCGCCCGAAGCGGTCATTGGAATGACCCTGATGCAGGAAGAATTTCTGGACCAAAGTTTGTATCTGGCAAGCAATATACAGACCAATTTCAGGGATCAGCTCAAAAGAAAGGACAGGGGGGTGAAACAGGCTGG
>JBFFLO010000066.1:0-10166 GCA_041554895.1 Lutimonas sp.
GGTTTGCCTCAAATGTCGGTAAAATACGACCGTAAGAAAATTGCTAAATACGGATTGAATATTGAGGACCTTAACAAGGTCATTACAATGGGTTTTGCAGGAATGCCTGCCGGAACCGTTTTTGAAGGAGAAAAGCAGTTTGATTTAATGTTGCGTTTCGATAGTGCACACAGAAAAAACATAGAAAATATTGAAAAAACATCGGTGTCACTAAAAAATGGTTCAGAAATACCTCTAACTGAATTTGCCCATATAAGTTATACCAAAGGGCCAGCAAAAATTTCACGCGATAACACCAGGCGCCGAATTGTTGTTGGTGTGAATGTCAGAAACCGGGATTTGGAATCTGTCGTCAAGGATGTCCAATCGATCATTGAAAGAGATATTAAGCTTCCTACAGGATATTCAATTAGTTATGGAGGTCAGTTCGAAAACCTGAGAACAGCATCAGCAAGGTTAAAAATAGCGGTACCTATTGCACTGATTTTAATTTTTGTCTTGTTGTATTTCGCTTTTGATTCTGTAAAAGAAGCTTTAATGATTTACAGTGCCATTCCTTTATCCGCAATTGGTGGAGTGCTTTTACTTTATATGAGAGACCTCCCATTTAGTATTTCGGCAGGCGTTGGCTTTATAGCGCTTTTTGGTATTGCAGTTTTAAATGGTATCGTACTTATTGAAGAATTTAAAGAACTGAAAGCACATGGCGTGCTAGACATTAACCAAAGAATTTTAATGGGAACAAAAAACAGGTTACGGCCGGTATTACTAACTGCAGCGGCAGCAGCATTAGGTTTTTTGCCAATGGCTATTTCAACTTCTGCAGGAGCAGAAGTACAAAGACCCTTGGCTACAGTAGTTGTAGGCGGGTTAATCACGGCAACAACATTAACCTTGGTCGTACTGCCAATTCTATATGCCATGTTTGATAGAAAAGGTCATCGCCCCAAAGTAAAGATGAAAGTAAACCTAAAAGCTTTAAGCATGCTGCTTTTGCTATTGTCACCATTTATAGGTAAAGCACAACAAAACCCTTTACAAGTGGAACAAATCGTAAAAATAGCGATCGAGAACAATAACGGACTTCAGGCTTATGCCAAAAAGATCGATCAATCTGAACAACTGGTAGGAAGTGCAATCAATTTGGATAAAACGCAGCTATACTACAATTCTGACGAAAACAATATTGCCGAAAACGGTTTGCCGTTGAAAGTATTCGGCATTAGTCAGTCGCTTCAATTCCCAACCATTTATGGTGCACAACGCAAAGTGGAAAAACAGAAAGTAGCATTAACTACGCAGCAATATAGGATCAATGAAAGGGTATTGACCAAAAAAGTGTATGAAGCCTATTATAACGTAGTTTACAGTAACAACCTGGTTAAACAATATACATTTCTGGATAGTTTATACGGTCAATTTGCCAGAGCAGCAGACAAAAGATATAATGTTGGTGAAACCAATTTACTGGAAAAACTAACCGCTGAAACAAAACAAAAAGAAATAGCCATAGCACTTTTACAAGCCAAAGAAAGTGTTAGCAAATCGTATACCATGCTCAATCAATGGGTACAAAGTGATTCATTAATCACTATTGAGGAAGATGTATTGCCAAAATTAAAGTTAAAAGAATTTAACCTTACCGACCATCCGGGAATGTTGTATTACAATTCGGTGGAAAACTTTGCCAAATCATCGCTTTCTTTTGAGAAACAGCGGTTATTGCCCGATTTGCACATGGCTCTTTTTCAAGGAACCAATAATGGTGCCAATGCGCAGAATTACAATGGTTTTCTAGTAGGCATTTCCGTACCCTTATGGTTTGGAGCAAACAAATCAAAAATCAATGCGGCAAAAACGGAAACTTTGATCGTTGCCAATGAATATGAAAATTATAAAATTCAATTACGATCAAAATACGACGGCTTGCTTTCAGATTTAAAAAAATTCCAGGAAACGGTTGATTACTATGAAAATACAGGTAGAAATCTATCAAAGGAATTAACAACAACTGCTTCCAAAGCGTATGAAAATGGTGAAATAGATTTTTTGCAATATGTCCTGTTTTTAGAGAATGCTAAAAACATTGAAATCACCTATTTACAAAACCTTAGCAATTACAACCTTATTGTTCTGGAATTAAACTACTTAACCAATTAAAATGAAAAATACACGCAACAATTTAGCCTTTTCCAGACACTTTAAAATTCTTTTGCTGTTACTACTAATGGTTTTAGCTTCCTGTAATTCAAAAGAAAAACCTCAGGTTAAAAATGCCGATACAGCTGCAGAAACTAAAGATCGTGATATCATCTCAATTAGTGAAACCCAGTTCAAATCAGGCAATATGGAAATTGGAAAAATAACAATGCAAAAATTTAACATTGTTGTAAAAGCTAATGGCACGTTCGCTGTTCCTCCTCAAAATCAAGTAGATGTAAGTGCTTACTTTTCGGGATATGTAAAAGAGATCAAACTGTTGCCTGGAGATGCGGTAAAAAAAGGAGAAGTATTATTCTCAATTGAAAACCCTGAATACCTGCAGGTACAACAAGACTTTTTAGAAGCAAAAGGACGATTAAACTATTTAAAGTCAGACTATGAGCGTCAAAAGGAATTGCTGGCAGATAACGTAACCTCACAAAAAACCTTTCTGAAGGCTGAATCTGAATACCAAATAACACTGGCACAATATCAATCACTTAAAATGAAATTAGGCCTGATGAATATCAATTCCAATACCCTGTCAGCTGATAATATCAGATCGGTCATCAATGTGCTTTCGCCCTTATCGGGTTATGCAACTACAATTAATGCTACTAAAGGAATGTATTTAAATCCTTCGGATGTTGCCGTAACGGTTACAAATACAGATGATTTACACATAGAGTTGAAGATTTTTGAAAAAGACCTCCCGTTGGTTAAGGTAGGGCAAACTATTCATGTCAGGTTACAGAACGATTTGAATAACGTATATCAGGCTAAAGTACATTTGGTAAATAAGGCCATCAATTTACAAGACAGAACCGTAGAGATTCACGGAGATTTGGTGAATAAAAGTGATGCAAAATTGTTTGCGCCAGGCATGTACATCGAAGGGGAAATTTTGACCACTACAACAGCATATCCGGCACTCCCGGTTGAAGCGATTGCCAATATAGACAATGACTATTTTGTTCTTGTCAAAGAAAACGATACGAACTTTAAAAGAGCACTAGTGATCATCGGGGCCAGCAATAATGGATTTGTTCAAATAGTTAATACTGATGATTTTAAACCTGAAACAGAATTTTTGACGAAAGGAGTTTTTAACCTGATAACAGATTAGATGACAGAAGAAGTTTTGGCGAAGAGCAGCAGTAACTGGAATCAATGACGGCTTTTTAAACCTAACATAAAATTATGAACGGCGCATATCTTCATTTAGCAGTAAATCATCTTCCCATCGTGGGAGTATTGATTGGTTTTTTGGTGTTATTCGCGGGGTATATTGTTAAAAAACCTCAAATTAAAACCACAGCACTTGGTATTTTTATCTTTAGCGCATTAACAGTCATTGCTGCTTCTTTTACAGGGGAAGGAGCTGAAAAAGTTGTTGAAAACCTACCTGGAATTAGTGAAACTTTAACTCATAAACACAAAGAATATGCAGAACTCTTCTTTAGCATGATGTTATTTCTGGGAGGAGTTTCAGTCGTAACCGCTTTTATTGAATTCAAAAAATCACAATTCGCTAAATATGGTTTCATTTTGGTGTTCTTGCTTTCAATAACATCCATTGTGATTTCTAAATATGTAGGAACAAGTGGAGGTGAAATCACTCATATCGAAATTAGAACTAATGCCGACGTGATAAAAATAGACAACAGGAATGACCACGATGAGCATTAATAGCCTTTACAGTCATAGTGATCCTTTACAGCCATTTCGAGAGTAACTACCCTTGCGAAAAAGTTGGCCGGACAACATGGTTTTATATGGTATTATTAAAAATGAAAAAACCGCAAACAATGATGTTTGCGGTTTTTTTGGTGGAATTTGTTACTCTTCCAGTGGGCAATGAGGGATTCGAACCCCCGACCCCCTCGGTGTAAACGAGGTGCTCTGAACCAACTGAGCTAATTGCCCTAAGCGGATGCAAATATAATTTAGTTTTTTATACTGGCAAACAATTTTAAATAAAATTTAGCGCTTTTCTATCGAATAAAATCCCCTATTTGGACAGGGAAGGAATATTTCTATAAAAGGTGGTTTCCTGACTCTCGATAACACTGTAAAGCGAACTCAAAAACTCCTCTCGGGCTTCTTCATTGGGAACGATTTTGGAAATCAATGCATTGCTCTCATATTGAGACATTTCAACATCACAAAATGAATCCATTACAAATAATTCAACAAATTCTCTGCTATCATCCCCCCAAAAATGATTGAATGGATAATAGGCCAGGATCTTGCTGTTCTTATAAATTACATTTTCTACATAATTCTTATAATTATCATAAGATTTGTCGTCTTCCACATCTCCAAGTATATTATTCCTCATCATAAAAACAAATGGCCTGTTCTGACCCGGCTCTTTGATAAGATCCTTTGAATAATCTGAAGTAAGGTAGATCTCATCAGCATGTTTACTCTGGTAAAAACTATTCTGTTTCTCAAAAAAGATCCTTCTCTCCTCCTCATCCGGCCATGCTTCTTCAATAAGTGCTGCCCTCATCTCATTGATCATCACGATGTCTTCCCAGGAATTGACCACATTGATTACTTTGATCTCACTAAACTGAGGCGCAAAATAACTCATCAAGACCTCATGCGTATATATCAAATCAATCTTGCTGGTAACTTTATCGAAATATTCCTTTTCAACTTCTTTCCATGCCTCAAAATCAAAACCATCAACGCCGTGTAAAGTGGTTACCGTAGCATACATGGGTTTCTCTGCCCGGTCGGGCTCCTGTCCGAATACCGGATTTACATGCAAGAAAACAACAAATAAAAATAACTGGGGAAGGCTTTTAAAACGCATAACAAAGGTTAACTGAATGAAAACAAATTTAAGGTATTTTGCTGAAAAAACTACAGGTCCAATTCAGCAACTACAAAAGTGCTTCCCCCGACAAAGATCAAATCATCCGAGGATGCTTTCTGCAATGCGTTTTCATATGCTGCACCAACTGATTCGAAAATGTCGCCATAAAGCCCGTACTTAGATGCTTCCTCCTTCAGTAACTCAGCTGATAAGCCTCTGGGAATATCAGGCTTACAGAAATAATAGCTTGCGTTTTTAGGAAAAAGCGATAAAATAAGACTAAGATCTTTATCATTTACTACCCCCAATACCATATGTAAACTATTGAAGCTTTCTCTCTGAAGCTGCGTCATAACAATGCTTAAACCTTCCCTGTTATGCGCTGTATCACAAATTACTTTAGGGCTTTCACCTATGACCTGCCATCGGCCTTTAAGGCCCGTATTTCTGGAAACATTTTTTAAACCGTCTTTTATTTGTTCACGGCTAATTTCAAAACCCATTTGCTCCAGAAGAAACAGGCACTGGACTGCGGTCTTCATGTTCTTTAATTGATAAACACCGAGAAGATCAGTTTCAAAGTCTTCATTTATTAAGTGTTCAGCTATAAATAATGGTGCATTAACGGCTTTGGCCAAATCTTGAAATACTTCTATGACCTCGTCCTGGAATTCACCGATAACCACCGGGGTTTCTCTTTTGATGATCCCTCCTTTTTCAAAGGCGATCTCTTTCAGTGTTTCACCCAAAAACTGCGTATGGTCAAGTCCTATATTGGTAATTACCGAAACTAAGGGCTTGATAATATTGGTAGAGTCTAACCTTCCTCCCAATCCGACTTCGATAACCGCTATATCAACCTCTTGCGAGGAAAAATATTCGAAAGCCATTCCTACTGTCAATTCAAAAAACGACAGTTGCTGATGCTCTAAAAAAGATTGATGCTCCTCTATAAAATCGATGACGGTCGACTCGTCTATGGGTTGTCCGTTTACCCTGATCCTTTCCCTGAAATCTTTTAAGTGAGGTGAAGTATAAAGACCCACCTTGTAACCTGCTGCCTGCAACACTGAAGCGATCATATGACTCGTTGAACCTTTACCATTGGTCCCTGCTACATGAACTGACGGAAAAGAATTTTGAGGTTCTTGAAGCACCATACAAAATGCTTTAATGTTGGTAAGGTCCTTTTTAAAAGCGGTACTTCCTTGTCTTTGAAACATCGGAAGTCTTGAAAACATCCAATCTAAAGTTTCCTGGTAATTCAAAATTATTCAGATAAAGAAAAATTATAGATAATAGCACCTATCTGCTTTTCAGGTGCCTTGCTGTCTGCATTAAATTTGGTCTTAAGTGCAGCTTCTTTTGCCTCGATCAGTAAACAAGAAGCTGAATTTGTAGTTCCCTTAGCTCCGGGTTCGGCAGCGATCACCTTTCCGGATTGATCAACCGTTATTTTAACAACTACTTTTCCTTCTTCATTACAAGGATAGTCAGGTTTTGGTTTTGACAGAGCTGTCCTGTTTCCTAACCTGTAATTACCTCCGCTACCGTCTCCACCAATACCGTAATAACCGCTTGCATTAGGGTCTCCTGTTACTTTCCCTTTATCCCCGGCTTTATTATCATTACCTTCTCCTCCTTCGGCTTTACCATTGCCGTCACTGAAGCCACCCATAATTGCATCAGCACTTTTTCTTTTAGCTTCTTGGGCTGCTTTTTCCTCAGCGACTCTTTTTGCTTCTGCAACTCTTTTACGTTCAATTTCTGCCTTCCTTTCTGCTTCTGCCTTTCGCTCTGCCTCGGCCTTACGTTCAGCTTCTCGCTCAGCTTCTGCCTTTGCTTCTGCTTCTTCCCTTTTTCTTGCGTCTTCCTTTTTCTTAATAGCAATGGCCTCTTCGTTAGCCTGAGTGATGACTTCCTCAGATACTTCCTCTTCTGCAGCAGTTGCCTCAGCAACTACCTCCTCTACTTCTTCTGCAAGTTCCTCCACAGGTTGTTCAGTATTTTCTGTTTCAGGCTCCGATTGTGCAGCTGGTTTTAAGGCCTCTGTTGGTTGCTGGTTGCCACTTCCATAGTCAGTGGTTCCAAAATTAACGGCTATGCCAAATTCTTCCGGCGGATCTAAATAAGTCAAACCAAATAAAAACATGAGCAAAAGCATGAGCACCGCTATGATGGAAGTCATAACTGCTGATTTACGCTTATGTGATGTGTCTAAAAAAGCCATTGATATTTATTTGGGTCTCACCGCTAGCACTACCTTGATCTTGTTTCGATTCGCAATGTCGAGGACTTTTACCGCCTTTTCAATTGGAACACCTTCTTCTGCTCTTAATACGATTGTTGGCTGATCGCTCGACTTAAGCTTATCAAGCAGGTATTGCTCTACCTCCCCTTCCTTGACCTTTTTCTTATCGATGTAAAAATCAAGTTTCCTGGTAATACTCACCGCGGTCGATTTATTGTTCTCCGTTTTACCCTGAGCTTTCGGTAAAATAATATCAAGGGCATTTACAGTGACCAACGTAGAAGTCAGCATAAAAAAGATCAAAAGTAAAAAAACAATATCCGTCATGGACGACATATTGAAGTTTGGATTTATTTTATTTCTTCCTCCTAAATTCATATCAAAACATCTATGCTTATACCGGTTCGTTTAAAAGGTCCAGGAACTCCAGTGAATTGGCTTCCATTTGATAGACAACTTTGTTGGTTCTGACAATCAGATGATTATAAGAAATGTAGGCGATGATACCAACAATCAGACCAGCTACCGTTGTAGTCATGGCCGTGTACAAGCCGTCACTAAGCATTTTTATATCTATCTGTCCGCCAGAGTTGGCAATTTCATGAATGGCAACGATCATTCCGATTACAGTTCCGAGAAACCCGATCATGGGTGCTGCCCCAGCTATGGTAGCAAGAACACTTACATTTCTTTCCAGCTTATAGATTTCGAGTTTTCCCGCATTTTCTATCGCTGTATTGATATCATCCAGGGGCTTACCAATTCTCGAAATTCCCTTTTCGATCAATCTTGCCACTGGAGTTTTGTTACTCTGGCTTAAAATTTTGGCCGCTTCTAAATTACCGCTCAGGATATTATCCCTGATCTGGTTCATATAGTTTTTATCAATTTTGCTCGCTGCTTTAATCGCTAAAAATCGCTCAAAGTAGATATAGAGCCCAATTAAAAGCAAAACAAACAACAAAGCGATTATAATTTGCCCTCCAAGGCCACCTTCCATGATAAGATTGAATATGGATAAGGTTTTTTCCTCTGAGACAATTTCTTCTAGATTTTCAGGTAAAGCTTCGGGATCCTGAAGTAAAAATAATGACATATTTCTTAATTAATGAGTAACACAGGCGAAACGACACAATCGATGTTAAATTGTCTTGAAAATGTGAAAATTTTCTTAAAATTTTAAATGAACGATCTGAGTAACATAAAACAGGCTGAACCTGCTAAAAAGCCTATCAAAGCGAGCCATGCGATCTTCTTCATATACCAGAAAAAATTTATCTTTTCCATACCCATAGCAACAACTCCTGCGGCAGAACCAATGATCAGCATACTTCCCCCTGTTCCGGCAGCATAAGCGATAAAGTGCCACAAAGGACTGTCGATCGGATCAGAAAACATACCAATACTAGCCGCAACCAAAGGCACATTATCTATGACTGCCGAGGCAACCCCCATAAGCATGACCACTAAATCCGAAACACTATAACCAGCAATAAGGGGCTCGGTACCTAACATGGGTACAGTGGCATTCATTTCATTGGCAAAATTAAACAGTACGCCTAATGATTCAAGTCCTGCAACAGCCATTAAGATCCCAAGAAAAAATAATATACTCGGCAACTCAATACCTGATAAGGCCTTATGCACCGGGCTATAATGGCTTGCTTCATCCGAATCCAAATCTACAGTGGTCAGTGAAAACCTTGCATTTGAATAGATCTCAGCAAAAATGGCAACCACCGCTAGTGATAACATCATGCCTACATAAGGTGGCAAGTGTGTAACAGTTTTAAAAATTGGAACAAATACAATAGCACTTAACCCAAGGTAAAGCATGATCTTACTATACTCGTCAATCCTTTCATCACCGTCGCTTTCAATTGTTTCGATATTCCCCTTGAAGGCCGGTAATCGTGAAGCAATCAATGCAGGAACTATCATACATAAAAGAGAAGGAATAAACAGGAATTTGATCAGGTTCATGGTTGTTACCTTTTTCCCGATCCACAACATGGTTGTGGTCACATCACCTATTGGAGACCATGCCCCTCCTGCATTTGCAGCGATAACGATCAAGCCTGCAAACCATAACCTGTCCTCTTTTTCCTTTACGATCTTTCTTAAGATCGTAATTAATACGATGGTGGCTGTCAGATTATCGATGATAGCTGAAAGAATAAAAGCCAATATAGAAAAAATCCAAAGCAACCTTACTTTGGAATTTGTTTTTACGAATCCCTTTATCGCAGAAAAACCATCGAAATAATCAATGATCTCAACAATGGTCATCGCTCCAATCAGGAATACCAGTATTTCAGCGGTTTTACCTAAATGATGTAAAAGGATTTCATCCAAATGAGTCGGCTCCAGCCGAAGGTCAGCTGTATTGACTTCAAAAACACTCAGATGGCCTAATGAAATCAAGGCCCATATAACTGCCATCATCCCTAAAGCAGGGATGAGTTTATCAATTTTCAAATTGTGTTCTAAAGTAATTGCGAGATATCCTAATACAAAAACGATTACGACCAGTGATTCCATTTATTTCATTTTAATGGCTAAATATAATAATTTATCATAATGAACCTGTTCAAAATCTACTTAAAATTCAATAAAAAATTATCTCTTAACAAAGTGCATAAACAAGACATTGTTATCATTGCCAATATTCATGTGGCTCAATTAAATTGGCTCTGCATCCTTTAAATCAATTGCTGCAAGGCAATTTCAAAAGCCGTTTTACAAATATTTGTTTTATATGGATGCAACCTATGCGTTTTTTCAAGGGCCAGCCGGATGGTATTTGAAGTATCTTCAAAGATGGAATGATCACTCATCGGTAAGTCAATTTTAGATTCCATTAAATAGGCAAACAACCTGGCAATA
>JBFFLO010000067.1:0-10124 GCA_041554895.1 Lutimonas sp.
GTGGTTAGCTGACCCGAATCATCAAGCTCTATTTTGGCGTTATAATCGGAAGTCCTGAACAGTGGTACGTGTTCATAGACCATTGGTTTCTCAGTTTCAGGGCCAGCCATAATGATGGTTGCTTCTATATTATCTGCATTAATATTGAACACATGAGAACCAAGGTCCTTGATAATGATCGTTCCTGAAATTTCTTTTACGTCGTTCGTGGTGCAGGAAGTAAATGACACCATGCAAAGGCATAAAGCACATCCTAAAAAAATCTTTTTCATAACCCCTTATTTTTTTATAGCAATTGTTATTATTGAACTCTATAACGCTAAGGGATAAGGTTTTATTTTATTTAAATTGATATTTTTATTTAATTGCTTTATTTGTTTAAGATATTGAGTTGCACAAAATATTTAAACCCCCAAAAACTTCTTTTGTTTTTTAAGCCGAATTTCTGCTTGCATTGATATTTCCGAAAAGAGACCTTGTGATGATTTTTTCATAAACTTCAAGCTCCTTTTTGTCAGGGTTCTTCTGCGAATTCAGATCCTGTACTTTTTTCAAGGCGTATTGCTGAATGGTGAGCAGGGGTAATACTATAGATTCACGTACCTCAATGGAAGCCTTGCTCACAGGATAATTTTGCATCAACTCTGACTCATTTGCCAATTTTAATACAAGACGTTTACTGGTCAAAAACTCCTGATGGATCAATTTCCAGAAGTCACCGAATTCAGGATCATTTTCCATATACCTTGTCAATTCAAAAAACGATTTTTTCATTGACATCATACTGTTATCAATAAGGCTTTTGAAAAATTTAGAATTATTATAAAAGTCGACTACTTTGTCAAAAGTTCCATTTTCCTCAAATTTTAAAAGCGCTGTCCCAACGCCAAAAAATCCAGGAACGTTCTGTTTTAACTGACTCCAGGAACCTACAAACGGGATGGCTCTTAAATCACTAAAATTCAGGGTTCCTGAGTTATTTCGTTTAGATGGGCGGCTTCCAATATTGGTTTTTGCATAATACTTTAAGGTACTTATTTCTTCAAGATAAGGTAAGAACTTGTCATGATTCTTAAAATCGGTATAGGCCTTGTAACTAATATCGGCAAGCTGATTCATGATATTTTTCTGCTCAGCGGTAAGGGTATTTTTGGCACTGTCAAAAAATTTGTTGCTAAGCCCTGAACTAATGAGTTGTTCAAGGTTATATTGGGCAGAATCGATAGTGCCGAAATTGGAACTGATGGTTTGCCCTTGTACCGTCAGCTGAACCTCTTCATTTTCTATCGTTGGTCCAAGCGAAGCATAAAATTGATGCGTTTTTCCACCGCCTCTTGCCGGAGGCCCGCCACGTCCATCAAAAAATATCACTTTGACATTGTGTTTTCTTGAAATTCTGGTGAGCTCTTCCTTGGCCTTGAAAATAGACCAGTTAGCCATCAAATAGCCGCCATCTTTGGTGCCATCTGAAAACCCGAGCATAATGGTTTGCTTGTTGTTCCTGCTTGCTACATGGGCCCTGTATTCTTTTGTGCTGTATAAGCGTTCCATGATCCCCGCTGAATTGATCAAGTCATCAACAGTTTCAAACAATGGCACAATATCAACCGGCAGTTCTTTTTTGAAAGCGGTCATTTTCAGCATGGCGAACACCTGCATCACATTTAATGCACTTTGATTATTGCTGATGATATATCTGTTGGCGCCCTTTTCCCCATTGTTCTTCTGGATTTTTTTTATTGCCTCCATTGATCCCAAGGTTTTAAACACCAGTTCATCATCGTATTGTTCGGCAGCGATATCCACATTCAAAGTAGTCAGGATCTTTATTTGCGAGGCTTCATCCAGATCGTTATAATTTACCGGAATGGCATTTGATCCCGAGGCAATCAAGCGTTCTGTGATATGGGTAAAGACCTGCTGATGTATGCGGCTGTCTTGCCTGATATCTAGGGTGGCAAAATAAAAACCAAAAATCTTTGCCTTATGAATAAGGTCTTTTAATTCGGTGAGATAAAGTGATTGGTAATCATTGATAAGGAGGTTTTTGATTTCAACCAATTTGTTTATGAATTCCTCATGTGTCCAAATGATCTTTTCAGGCTCTATAAAACTCCTGTACAGCTTGTTTTCAACTTCTATAATAATGGAGGCGACTTTTTTAAACGTAAGCTTTCTTCTTAACTTTCTAACGTCCCTGTAATAGTTCCGCAAAACCGACTGTCTTAGTTTCTGGGCTACTTTTTCGGTAATCTCAGTGGTAACAAAGGGATTTCCGTCACGGTCACCTCCCGGCCAAAAGCCCAGGCTGATAAACTCATTTTGGATGTCCTTTCCCTCGTAAATATTACTTTCAATATAATTATAAATACTACCTGCTGAATGATAAAAAATGTTTTCCAGGTACCAGATCAAATTGATGGCTTCATCCAATGGAGTTGGTTTCTCAGTTTTAAGAAAAGGAGTGACACCAAGTTGCGCCAACAGTTTTGTGATATTTACAAGATCATTTTTTTCTATGGCCTCCGTAAGGTCGGTAATGATGCCAAGTACGGCACCAGGATAGAATTGGGTGGGATGCGCCGTAAGTACGATTCTCACTTTGAAAGCCTCCAGATAGCGTTGTAAAGCCTCTTTCTTATTCTGAGAAAAGGCTTCTTCCTTAGTATTTCTTAAAGTACCCTTTCCATCCATATTATGCATGATAGGGAAAGCTGCATCTTCTACCGCGTCAAACAATACGACTTGTCTTTCAATATACTGGATGAATTTGAACAACAGGTCTATTTTCTGATGTTCACTTGCATTGTCCTGGTACTTGGCAAAAAAGGCATCTATGATCTCAACCGGAGTCAATCCTTTGCCAAACCCTTTTTCGCATTCGCTCTTTAGCAAAGGCATCAAAACGCCTGTGTTGCTGATGTTATCAAATGGAAGGGTTATAAATATACTGTTATAGATTTGATATTTAGCAAGTACATTCTGGTCGAACCGTTGTGATTTGGGTTGTATATACATAGGGGTTATCAATATTTCTTACAAATCTACTAAGAATGGTATGATAATACTAGTTTAAGGCGAGAATTACTAACTTACTAATTTGCAATTAGATAATTTAGGAAAACCAGAATATTTGCCTAAAAAACTGCATATTTATCAGAAAGGTTCGGTTTTAAAAATAAAGAACCGCCCTTTGAGGCGGTTCTTGTTAAGCATTATTATTTATTTCTAAACACCAGTTGATCATCAAAAGAATCGAGCAATATATTGCTTTGAGCAGAAACCTTTCCTGCCAATATTTCTTTAGAAAGACTGTTGAGTACCTCCTTTTGAATGACTCTTTTAATCGGCCTGGCACCAAATTGAGGATTAAAGCCTTTTTTAGATAAACTGGCAATAGCATCTTCTGTCGCAGACAGAGAAATATTCTTTTCCTTCAACATCTTGGTCAAGGCATTGATCTGTAACCTGACAATTTGAGATACTTCGTCCTGATTTAAAGGCGTAAACATGATGATCTCATCGATACGGTTAATGAATTCGGGCCTAATCGTTTTTTTCAACAAACCGAGAACATCGATCTTGGTTGTTTCAATAACGGCTTCTCTTGCCTCCATGTCCATATTCTCAAAATTTTCCTGAATGATATGGGACCCCATATTGGAAGTCATAATGATTATGGTATTTTTAAAATCAGCAACCCTGCCTTTGTTATCGGTCAACCTTCCTTCATCAAGCACCTGTAGCAGTATGTTAAACGTATCAGGATGTGCCTTTTCGATTTCATCCAGTAGGATCACGGAATAAGGCTTTCTTCTAACTGCCTCTGTAAGCTGTCCGCCTTCATCATATCCCACATATCCGGGAGGCGCTCCGATTAACCTGCTTACAGCGTGCCTCTCCTGATATTCGCTCATGTCGATCCTGGTCATGGCTGACTCATCATCAAAAAGATAATCAGCCAGTGCTTTGGCTAGTTCTGTTTTTCCTACACCTGTGGTCCCAAGAAACAAGAAAGATCCAATTGGTTTTTTACTGTCCTGAAGTCCGGCCCTTGAGCGCCTGACGGCATCAGAAACCGCCTCAATAGCCTCATCCTGACCTACAACACGCTCATGCAGTTCATCTTCAAGTTTAAGGAGTTTTTCCCTGTCGCTTTGCAACATTTTTTGAACAGGGATACCTGTCCATTTGGCGACAACCTCAGCAATATCTTCGCTGGTTACTTCTTCCTTGATCAGTGAGTTTTCCTGATTAGATTCTAATTCTTTTTGAAACTCGGCTAGTTTCTCTTCTTCCATTTTGATCTTGCCATACCTGATTTCAGCAACAAGCCCATAGTTTCCATCTCTCTCGGCTCTTTCCGCCTCAAGCTTATACTTTTCTATATTCTCCTTGGTTGATTGAACTTTGTCAACAATTTCTTTCTCGCTTGTCCATTTTGCGTTGACCTCGTTCCTTTTTTCTTTATAGTTCGCCAATTCCTCCTGAAGAGATTTTAGCTTTTTCGTATCATTTTCTCTTTTGATGGCTTCAATTTCAATTTCAAGCTGCATCACCTTTCTATCAAGTACATCGAGCTCTTCAGGTTTTGAATTGATCTCCATTCTTAATTTTGCAGCTGCCTCATCCATAAGGTCTATGGCCTTATCAGGTAAAAACCTGTCGCTAATATACCTTTGTGATAATTCCACAGCGGCAATAATAGCACTATCTTTGATTTCCACCTTATGATGGGTCTCATACTTGTCTTTGATTCCTCTAAGGATTGAAATGGCACTTTCAGTATCGGGTTCGTTTACATTCACTTTTTGAAATCGCCTTTCAAGTGCCTTATCTTTCTCAAAATATTTTTGATACTCATTTAAGGTTGTGGCTCCGATAGCTCTTAGCTCACCTCTTGCCAGTGCTGGCTTAAGGATGTTTGCAGCGTCCATTGCGCCTTCTCCGCCTCCGGCACCCACTAAAGTATGTATCTCATCTATGAAAAGCACAATTTCTCCGTCAGAAGAAATCACTTCTTTGATCACTGACTTCAGCCTTTCCTCAAACTCCCCCTTGTATTTTGCACCCGCAATAAGGGCTCCCATATCCAGTGAATAAATTACTTTGTTTTGCAGGTTTTCAGGCACATCCCCTTTTACAATCCTGTGCGCAAGGCCTTCTGCGATAGCAGTTTTACCCGTTCCAGGTTCACCAATTAGAATAGGGTTGTTTTTGGTTCTTCTTGAAAGGATCTGCAAGATCCTTCTTATTTCTTCATCCCTGCCAATCACCGGGTCAAGCTTGCCATCGTTCGCCAATTGGTTAAGGTTTTTGGCATATTTGCTTAAGGCATTGTAAGTTTCTTCGGCGCTTTGCGAAGTAACCCGGTTTCCTTTTCTCAGCTCCTCTATTGTACTGGTGAGGTCTTTTTCATTGATGCCATTGTCTTTAAGCAGTTGGGTGGTATCTCCTTTAGAATTAAGTATGGCCAAAAGTAAATGCTCCAGTGATACATATTCATCCTTCATGCTTTTTGCAAAATTACCAGCGTCAATGAGCATTTTATTGGCTGTTTTGGACAACATTAGTTCTCCACCTTCCACCTTTGGAAAGCTTTTAATGATATTATCCAGGGTATTGTTGAACAGGTCAACATTTACGCCAAGTTTTTTAAGAATAAAAGGTGTTACATTTTCATCTACTTCCAATATACCTTTTAATATATGGGCATTCTCAATTTGTTGGTGCCCGAAGCCCTGTGCAATTTGCTGAGCCCTTTGCACTGCTTCCTGTGATTTTATAGTAAAATTATTAAAATTCATTTGATGTTCATTTAGGTTCACTGTATTTGAGTCAAAATATGTTCCATGAATGAATTTAAATAAATCTGTGTCAATATGACTGAATTATAGAGGATTAACTGACTTTATGGCTTATTTCATGTCATGAAGTACCTTGACCTGAACGTATCAATGAAGAAAAGGACCAATACTCGACGGTAACATTGGCAGGCAAATTCACGGCAAAAAAAAAGCCTCTGAATTTTCAGAGACTCATTAAAATTTTAAAACTATTTCTTAGAGTTCAAGTGTCTTTAAAACTTCTTTAAGGACAGGATCAGATGGGCGTGGTGCATTTGAATTTACAATTTTACCTTCTTTATCCAACAAAATGAATCTTGGAATCCCCTGAATTTTATATGCCGAAACAAAATCAGAATTCCAACCCTGATCGGCTATGATCTGGATTCCCCTCAGGTCTTCCTCTTCGATCATTTTTAACCACTTATCTTTGTGTTCCATTTTGTCAATGGACAGGCTTACAAAGGCTATATCCTTTCCTTTATATTCCTCATCCATTTCCTTTAAATAAGGGATCTCTCTTTTACAGGGTTGGCACCAGGTAGCCCAAACATCTATATAAACATATTTCCCTTTAAGATCTTCCAAAGAAACATTATTTCCATTTTTATCGGGGTAATTAAACCCGGGAGACGGAGCTCCTTTTAGCAGGCCAATAAATTTCTTGTGTTCAGATGCATAATTATCCTGAAAGAAAATCACCATCTTGTTGTTGGCCTCTTTCTCCATTTTAACAACTTCTACATCGACGCCTTTGGCATTGTTCAGCATATCATCCATTCGTTTCTTCAGATCTGCAATTTTAGCATCGAAAGGTTCCCTTTCCAGTTCAAAGAACCGATCATAATCACTTATATTTTCATCTTTGATAAACTGTAACTTCATTTTCAGATAATTGTTGGTCTCAGCTCCTTGCCCTTCGAATTGAATGGATAAGGGGAAATTATTCATATCAAAATCCACAGTCATGTCGTAACCGTTTTTCAAGTATAAAAACGATTGCTCCGTTCCATTGTTTATTCCATGAAAACCATCGGTAACTTTTAAGGTGTCCTTAAAAGACCCATCACTGTTTATTTTGATGTGCTTTTCAAAATTCCTTCCCAAAATAACAATACTGTCAAGGTTTGAATTGGCTATATTGCCTTGCAGGGTTACATAAGGATTATTTGACTTTTTATTACAAGAAACCAGCGCGATCACGGCTAGTATGAGCATTATTTTCTTCATGAGTTCTTTTTAAAATCGTACAAATGTATGCCTTTACTTCTTAAATTCATTGTAACAATTGTTAAACATAGTTTAAAATTCGGTGCCTGGGTATTGTGTCGAAAAAAACCAGTGAACATTACTTTATGTTGAGAAACAAGTTGAATTATTTGTCTTTAACAAGAATCGAATATGGAACATTCTTTGAATTGCACCATTTACGCATTGACAATTGATAGTGGATTATGACTTGTAAATAATTTTTTTTTTGCTGAAAATATTGACTTGAGTTTAGTATTTTTGCGAAGTTTAAAATTATATAGGATGCCTACAATAAATGAATTAAAAGACTTTTCAACCCAAGTAAGAAGAGATATCGTAAGGATGGTGAATGCTGTGAATTCAGGCCATCCTGGAGGATCTTTAGGATGTACTGAATTTATGACGGCATTGTATCAGGAGGTCATGGAATATTCTACCGATTTTGACATGGATGGAAAAGGGGAGGACCTCTTCTTTTTATCAAATGGCCATATTTCTCCGCTTTTCTATAGTGTATTGGCAAGAAGTGGTTTTTTCCCAGTTGAGGAATTGGCAACTTTCAGAAAGATCAATACCCGGCTTCAAGGGCATCCGACCACGCATGAAGGATTACCGGGAGTAAGAATGTCTGCCGGTTCGTTGGGGCAAGGATTGTCTGTAGCCATTGGAGCGGCAAACGCTAAAAAACTTAATGGAGACCCTCATTTGGTCTATACGCTTCACGGAGATGGCGAATTACAGGAAGGGCAGATTTGGGAGGCATTGATGTATGCTGCCGGGAAAAAGATAGATAATTTGATCGCTACGGTAGATTACAATTTAAAACAGATCGATGGAGCCACAGATGATGTCATGCCATTGGGAAACCTTAAAGATAAGTTTGAAGCTTTTGGATGGAAAGTGCTTGAGGTCCAAAATGGAAATGATGTTGAAAGCATCCTCAAAGGATTAACACAAGCTAAAAGCGAAACCGGTAAAGGTAAACCCGTTATGATCATTATGCGGACTGAAATGGGAAATGGCGTTGATTTTATGATGGGTACGCATGCATGGCATGGTAAAGCTCCAAATGATGAGCAACTGAAAATTGCACTTGCTCAAAACCCAGAAACGTTGGGTGACTATTAAATTTCGCTGCTATAGAAAGTAGGGAGTTTCAGTTTAAATTTTACGGCTATCAATCTTACAGTAATTACCATGATGGTGGTTAATATATGTATCAGGTCTTGATCGATTTTATATTCATTCAAGATCAAATAGGTAACGGAACCTATAATACATGCCGTAGCATAGATCTCTTTTTGAAAGATCAAGGGTATTTCATTGCTAAGTGTATCCCTGATCACGCCCCCGAAAGTAGCTGTGATCATTCCCAAAGCAACGCAGATCAACGGGTGAAAATTGTTTTGCAATCCGATTTCGGTCCCAATTATCGTGAAGATTCCCAAACCTATGGTGTCAAATAGAAAAAGTGATTTACTCAGGTAGCCTATTTTCTTTCGAAACACTATGGCGAGAAAGACAGAAACAAAGATCGTATAAATATAATTGAGATCTTTCATCCAGGTAATGCGATCAGCACCGATAAGCATATCGCGTAAGGTTCCACCGCCAACTGCGGTAACAAAAGCTATGATCAGGACCCCAAATGTGTCCATTCTTTTTTTGATGGCGAATAAGGCCCCGGAAACGGCGAATGCAGCTGTTCCTAAAAGATCAAGAAAATCAAAGATACTTATCATATAGGGTTATCCAGGTTATTGGGTCGAAAAGGCCTTGTAATTTTTATATCTTTCAAAGATATCCTTGACATATCCATAAGGTTCATACCCCCGGGCATAACCGTAGTCAACGACAGGGTCATTGTAATATTTAGGTTTGGAAAGATTCAATACATAATAATCAACCCCATCATCCCAGTTCAGAGAGTCTTTGCCATATTTGGCCGCTAATTTTTGTGCATCCTTGACATGGCTGTAACCACAATTGTAAGATGCCATGGCAAATTTGATCCTCTGAATTGAATCAGGAACCTCTTCCCAATAAGCGTACATCCTTTTTAAATATGCGCTCCCTGCCCGTATATTCTGTTCAGGATCTGAAATGTCAGATACGCCCATTTCCTCTGCCGTGGTCGGCATGAGTTGCATGAGGCCACTGGCACCTGCCCATGATTCGTTATTGGCGTTAAACATTGATTCCTGATAAATCAATGATTTTACAAGAATCCAGTCCCATCCTAAGTCTTGAGAATATTTTTTGACTATTTCGTCATATTTACTGAATTTACCTGTAGTTCCCGTATAGTATTCGCTATCAAGTCTTTTATGGAACTGTCTTTTGTTTTCGAAATATTTATCATAAATCAAATTGTAGTCAGGCTTTCCTTTTATCGCTTTGAGTCCTTGATTAATGACCTCCAGTAATTCCGGAGAGGTTTTTCTTACCGCCCAGGCGAGGCGTTGCGAAAGGCTTACGGGGGTATCAGCATCTATATTTGGAAAATAACTTTTATGTATGGAAGCCTTGTGGTCGTCAATAATGGAATATTTGATTTCACCTTCAGAGACCATTTTAATGATCTGTTCGTCTGATAATTCGCCAGGTAAGATATCAATGTATACCGTATCACCTAATTCATTGGATAATTCCTTTAGCCTAAGGTAATACGAGGAGTTTTGCCGTACTGATACAGTATCGTTGATAAGATCGACAATGTCGTTGGCCAATGAATTTTTGATGTTGTCAAGGGTCATTTTTCTCCAGTTATCAGGTTTTTTCTGAATCAATGACTGATGCGTGATCATGTAGGGTTCCGTAAAGCTAACATCCTCTTTTCGCTCAGAAGTAATGGTATAGCCCAAGGCGATGATATCACCCTCTCCCCGGTTAAGCATCGGGATAACAGAATCAACATTTTTAGCCAAAACTATTTCAAGGTTTACCTTCAAATGATCTGCAAGACGCTTGAAAATCTCATATTCGAATCCCATGATTTCACCTTTGTAAAGGAAATATCCGGTGGGA
>JBFFLO010000068.1:0-10108 GCA_041554895.1 Lutimonas sp.
ACCACAGGATTAAAATCCGCTAAAACATTTAGATCAGTGGCCAGTGTTTCTCTGGTATTTAAATTATAATCGTACTTCCCGCTCCAAAAAAAGGTTTTCCCTTCTTTGATCCTTTCTACTCCTGTTGTATCAATGTTTACATCTCTGAGCATTTGCAAATACTCTTCGGGAAAATCACCTCCCACTACTGAAATCAATCCTGACTTCACCCCAAAACGAGAAGCGGAGAGCCCAATATAAGTTCCGGCGCCTCCCAAGATCTTTTCCGTCTTTCCAAATGGAGTTTCAATAGCATCAAAGGCTACAGTGCCAACGATTAAAAGTTTTCCCATATCATTTTCAAATTACTTATTTTTGCAAAAATAAGTTTTAAAAATGACTATTAAAGAAATACAGGAAGAAATTATTGAGGACTTCGATCTATTTGAAGACTGGATGCAACGCTATGAATTTATCATAGAAAACGGAAAATCTCTTCCGAAAATAAAAGAGAGCAATAAATCTGATGATAACCTCATCAAAGGGTGTCAGTCCAAAGTTTGGCTGCATGCAGATTATGAAGATGGAAAGCTACAGTTTACCGCTGACAGTGATGCTATTCTCACCAAAGGGATCATTTCCTTGCTTTTAAGAGTGTATAATGATCAAACCCCTGATGATATTCTTAGCGTAGATCCCTATTTCATTGATGCCATTGGTTTAAAAGAACATTTATCGCCTACACGTGCCAACGGATTGTTGTCGATGGTCAAACAGATCAAGCTGCTTGCCCTGGCCCATAAATCAAAAAATGGATGATTTTAGAATTTTGTGGGAAAGTTTCATTAACGTATCTTTGCCTTATTTAGAATGATTTTAAAGAACCGCCATGAATGATAAAGTAAAGGAAGATCTTGGAGAAAAGATTGTTGCAATGATCAAAACTATTTTTGATCCAGAAATTCCGGTAGATATATATGAATTAGGACTGATCTATGACGTTTTTGTAAACGAAGACATGGATGTTAAAGTGCTAATGACGCTCACCTCTCCTAACTGCCCGGTTGCAGAAACCCTGCCTATGGAAGTAGAAGAAAAGATCCGGTCTATAGACGAAGTGAGGAATGCAGAAGTTGAGATTACTTTTGATCCAACATGGACACAAGACATGATGAGTGAAGAAGCAAAACTTGAATTGGGTTTTCTTTAATCTCGAAATTCGGATTAGTGCCATCAATTGATTTTACAATGTCAGGAGAAATAGTAAATAGAGTTGCCAATAGTAAACTTAAAACACTTGATCTGGAAGATTACTTTCCCGAAGGGGAAAGAATGGTGTTGGATATTAGTGACTGGTTATACGAAGGATTCATTTTAAAAGAAAAAGAATTTAGAGCGTGTGTAAGCCTGCATGCATGGGATCAATACCAAAATCAATATGTAGCCATTAGCTGCTCTTCTGATGCCATTATTCCTTCATGGGCCTATTTATTGGTCAGCACCCATTTAGCTCCTTATGCAAGGAAATTCGTTGTTGGTAATCTTGACTTACTGGAAAACGTGATTTTTCAAGAGGTCATTTCAAGTATTTCACTGGAACAATTTAACAATGTTCCGGTTATCATTAAAGGATGTTCCAATAAAAAAATTCCTGATACAGCATACGCCCTAATGTGTCAAAGATTAGTGCCAGTAGTGAGCTCACTGATGTTTGGGGAAGCCTGCTCCAGTGTGCCTTTATTTAAAAAGAAAAAATAGAACTTTCATTTGTTATCCTATTTTAGTTATTTTTGATCCTTATTAACCAAATTATTTTCCCCCATGAAAAAAGTAATACTTGCTTTTTGCTTCATTATAGGACTTAACAGTTTAAATGGACAAACCAAGGAAGAGCTCGTTGCCTTACAAAAAGAAAAGAATGATTCAATCGGTGTTCTAAAAGCCAAAGCTGATGACATTCAGGCTCAAATTGATGCTTTGCCGGGCTGGAGACTTAAAGCCACCGGAACCATAGGTGGCAGTATTTCAGGGTTTAACAATTGGTATTCAAAAGAATCTCCAAATTCTTCAGTTGGAAATTTCGGGATCAACCTAAATGCCTATGCTGATCTTATGGAGGAAAAATATTTTTGGAAGAATGCTACAAACATCAATATTGGGTGGGTAAAGTTCGATGACAAAGATGATCCCACAGATAGCGAGGCATATGAAGTTGCCACGGATGTTTTCAGTTTGAGTTCGCTTTACGGATACAAGGTCTCTAAAACATTTGCTGTTTCTGCTTTGATGGAATACCGTTCAACACTCGTACAGAATTTCAATGATCCGGGCTTTCTTGATCTGGGTGTTGGTGGAACCTGGACTCCTGTAAGTAATTTGGTGGTAGTAATCCATCCTGCCAACTATAATTTCGTGTTCAGCAAAGGTGACGCACAATATGATTCTACCTTTGGAGCCAAGGTGGTAGCTGATTATACAAGGTCGTTTGGTGGTTTGAATCTAAAATCAAACCTTTCTGTTTTTATGAGTTACAAGGGGTCTGATTTCTCAAACTATACCTGGACCAACTCATTGAGCTACACCCTTTGGAAATCACTTGGGGTTGGATTTGACTTTGGTTTGAGAAAAAACAAACAAGAAGCGCTTAATTATTATCTGGATGCAGATCCTGATGCAACTTTTGACTCAATTGATAATGATCTGCAGTCTTATTGGCTGATTGGCCTTAACATAACGCTTGACTAAATCTGTTGGGCATCATATTTTTGGAAAAAATCTAAAAACATGCATTTTTAATCTAAAATTAGCATCAAATGTTCATTTATTATATTAGCCTAAAACAAGATATATGAGCTTATTAATATTATATGGGGTTCTTTCCATTTGTTTTTCATTCCTCTGTTCTATACTTGAGGCGGTATTGCTCAGCGTTACCCCTACTTTTGTTACTGTAAAGATTAATGAGGGCAAAACATATGCAAAAACCTTAAAGAAACTAAAGGAAAATATTGGCCAGCCTTTGATCGCTATTCTAACGGTCAACACGATCGCTCACACTGTTGGAGCTATTTTGGTTGGGGTTCAGGCCGAAAAGACTTTTGGGTCCGGAAATAATTCAGTTGGCATTGTTTCAGCCATTATGACATTATTGATCTTGGTCTTATCAGAAATAATACCTAAATCAATTGGAGCAAATTACTGGAAAAATCTTACTAATTTTTCGACAAAAGCAATCGTTTTACTGATGTTTCCACTTAAAGTTACAGGCATCCTGTGGTTATTGGAATTTACAACAAGGGTTGTAGGAAAAAACACCCATAATATCAATGTAAGCCGTGAGGACTTTCATGCCATGGCTGATATAGCTCGGGAAGAAGGGGTTTTTCAGGAATCTGAAAGTTTGGTGATCAAGAACATCATTGATTTTAAAAAAATGGCTGTAAAAGATATCATGACGCCCAGAACGGTATTGAAAACGGCTCCCGAGCAAATGAAAATCAAAGAATTCTATGATCTGAATCCAAAATTAAAATTTTCCAGGATTCCGATGTTTAAAGACTCCACTGATGATATTTCTGGTTATTTTCTAAAAGATGAACTTTTTGAATCCATCATTGACGGAAAAGGAGACCAGCAATTAAAAAGTATTTCAAGAGAAATCTTTGTTACCAACAGGGACACTCCCATTAAAAAACTGTTTGAACAGTTGATCAACAAACAAGAACATATCGCACTTGTTGTGGATGAATTCGGATCAGTAAGTGGTATCGTATCTCAGGAAGATATCATTGAAACTTTATTGGGTTTTGAGATCGTCGATGAAAGTGATGGTGACGAAGATTTACAAGTACTGGCTCGAAACCTATGGAAAATAAGGGCAAAGCGTCACGGAATTAATGAAAATGAGGGTGATCTTAAAGAGGATTAGTTGTTCTCTTCATAATCCTGGTATAAAAAATCATTATAAGGAAACCTCGTAATATGTATTTTTTTTACCTCTTCAAAGACCATCTTTTTAAATTCCTCAAGATTCTCCTTTTTTAATGCCGAAATAAAAACACATTTATTTTCCATTTTAGCATACCAGGATTTTTTCCAATCCTCAAGCGTATAATGGTCCTTTGAGCGTTCTGTGGTCAGGTCGTCTTCTTCAATTGTTTCATGTTTAAACGCATCTATCTTATTGAAGACCATGATCGTTGGTTGTTTTGAATCCTCTCCTTCCGGAGTGATCTCGCTAATGATCTTATTTACTGAATCAATATGGTCCTCAAAATTAGAGTGGGAAATATCAACTACATGCAATAAAAGATCCGCTTCTCTCACCTCATCAAGGGTCGATTTAAACGATTCCACAAGCTGTGTAGGAAGTTTACGAATGAATCCCACTGTATCAGTCAGTAAAAATGGAATATTTTTGATCACCACCTTTCTTACGGTAGTATCAAGCGTTGCAAAAAGTTTATTTTCAGCAAAGACCTCACTTTTACTTATAACATTCATCAGTGTCGATTTGCCAACGTTGGTATACCCGACAAGAGCTACTCTTACCATTTTACCGCGGTTTTGTCGCTGTACGGCCATCTGGCGGTCGATCTTCTTCAATTTATTCTTAAGCAGGGAGATCTTGTCCCTAATGATCCTTCTGTCTGTTTCAATCTCCGTTTCTCCAGGTCCTCTTAATCCAATCCCTCCTTTTTGACGCTCAAGGTGGGTCCACATTCTTGTAAGGCGGGGTAGTAAATATTGACATTGTGCCAATTCCACCTGGGTCCTTGCATAAGAAGTTTGTGCCCGTTGTGCAAATATATCAAGTATCAGATTTGTTCTGTCCAGTACTTTGCAGTCAAGCAATTTTTCGATATTACGCAATTGTGCCGGGTTCAATTCATCATCAAAAATAACCGTTTTGATTGCCTTCTCTTCAATAAAGTCCTTTACTTCTTCCAACTTCCCTGACCCAATAAAAGTTTTGGGATGAGGGAATTCCAGCCTTTGTACAAATCTTTTAACGACCTCTCCTCCTGCCGTATAGGTCAGAAATTCGAGTTCATCAAGATACTCTTTAGACTTTTCCTCATTCTGTTCTTTGGTAATGACTCCTACCAAGACCACGTTTTCAATATTTGAATCCCTTTTTTCAATCATGTTACAAATTTACAACCCTTTTTATTCTTATCTAATTGATTTTTCCTATTTTGGAAGATACCTTGTAAATTTCTATGTCAAACATCTTCTCTATCGGCTTTTACAACCTGGAAAACCTTTTTGATCCATTCGATAAGGATACAAATCTAGATAAAGATTTTACTCCTGAAGGTAAATTCAAATGGGATCAAGAAAAATATGATCAAAAAATAGATCATCTTTCCAGGGCCATATCCAAAATTGGTTTGATGCGGTCCAGTAAACCTCCTCTGCTTCTGGGTGTCTGTGAAGTTGAAAAAGAATCCTGTCTTAAAGACCTGGTGATGTCAGCTCCTTTAAAAAAATTCAACTATGATTATGTGTTTCACAAGTCTGCCGATCCAAGAGGTATACATGTCGCTTTATTATACCAAAAAAGTCACTTTGAGCTTTTAACATATACGGCGCATTCCTTGGGTCTTAAGATCGAATCAGGAACCGAGTATACCAGAGATATACTTCATATAACGGGCAAGCTTTTCGGGAAAAAAATTCACCTGATCATAAACCATTGGCCCTCCAGAACAGACGGAACCCAAAAGACCGATCATAAAAGGATAACTGCGTCAAATTTAGTTCAGGATCTCATTCATCAGATAAACCTGAAAGAAATTAAGGCCAATATCTTGATCATGGGTGACTTTAATGACGACCCGTCCAGTAAAAGCATGAACCTGTTTCCTTCAAAAAGTTTTATGAACCCTATGGCCGATTTTCAAAAACAAAAAAAAGGTTCCGTGAAATTTAAAGGAAAATGGATGGTTTTTGATCAAATTTTGTTTAATACAAACCTGCAAGAGGCTTCCTGGTTCAATTATTTAGGTGCCCACATCTTTGTAGATCCAACTCTTATACAAAAAACAGGAAGGTTTAAAGGTTCTCCCAAAAGAACATTTACGGGAAGCTATCATCAGGGAGGCTATAGTGATCATTTTCCGGTTTTTATATATTTTGAAAACACCCTGGCCTGATACCCTCTGCAGGGCCTTAAATGGGGTTGTCTATTTTAAAGAATCCTCTCCCATGATCAGTATATTATCCAGATCATAGGTCGTGGAAGCTCCTGGATCAGAACCTAAATATCGAAATGCCAGTCGAACCTTTCCTTCCAAACAATCTAGTTGAACGGCACCCGAATTAAGAAATATTTCATTACTGCCGTCTCTTGATCCTACAGATATTTCGACATCCAATTGCTGCCAATTTGCACTTTTAATATCATCTGTATAATCCTGGCTGAACCAGCATGTCAACAGCGATCCTTCTTCAAAGGTAGATCTGGTTTCAAAAGACAAAAATTCATTTTCAGAGCGATCAAGATCAATAGACGGGCCAACCAGCCATACTTCCATGACATACTCTTTGGAATCATAGGCAGAAATTTGTAAAAAGGTGTTTTCATTCTTACTTCTCTTTCTAAATCGTGAATTGCCAAAATTCGCGTTGATATTATTCCATCCTATTTTTTCTATATCCCTCGTGCTTCCCAGCCTTTCGAAATCTTCATAATAAAGGACATCCTGTTTAGCCATTTCAGGGGTTAAAGGGCATTCGAAAAAAACAGGATCGCAACGTTCTTCGTCTATAAAGTCTATATCATCAGGATTATTCAACACGAACACGATCTCTCCTGAATAATAGTCCCTTGTCAAAACAGCCTTCATATGAAACCTCTCTTCCGGTAAGAGGTCCGTGCTAAAATCAGCATATGAGCTTGTAAACAAGTAGCTTTTTGCGAGGTTTTCACATTGTTCAATAATCCGCTCCCCATTGAATTTATCATAAGGCTCAGACGCAAATGACTTCCCCTGATCTGTCTTTAAAAACTGAACTTTATCAACTGCTACCAAAGTATTGATGACAGCTGGTGAGATCATTTCCAAGCTAATTGATTTTGGTACAATCTCAGTAGTCTCTGAAGACCTCAATATAAAATGGTCTAGCAAACTCTCGGGAATGTCGACCAAAGAATTTCCAGACAAATAACCAACTATGTATTTTTCATTTACTTTCTGCATGCTAAGACCTGATAGCCTAAGAAGTATTTTTCTGCCAAAATTGTATTTGGTATAATATGACCTCATGTCTATCTTAATTTCCAATCCGCTCATAGGGTTTTCAGGACTATCCTGAACGATCAGGGTTTTGTAAAAATTCCCTGTCTCATCGCTCGATATGACATAAGCAGCAACAAATATGTCACCATCAGAATCAAAGGTGAAAATATCAGTATCAGCCTGTTTATAGGCTTTAATTACGGTGCCAATATCAGATGTTGCTACCTCACTGGGCTCCAAATTAACAAACTCAGGAACCTTGAATTCAGGTTCGATAATACAGCCACTTAAAAAGACCGCCAACATAAACATGCTGTAAATTGAATTCTTTCGTCTCATATTCTGATGTAAAAGGAGGTGAAAAATGTTGTTCCGTAACCAAACCAGTATTTCGGCCCGAATAAAGGCTTTTCTCTGGTCCTGTCTTTTCTTAGTGTCGAGTAATTTGCGGTTCTTGATTGCTCAAAGCCACCTGTTTTATACTGACTGTTGAAAAGGTTGTTCAAAGAAACAAAGAGTCCCACATACCAGTTTTTAATTTTCCAGGATTTTCCTCCTACCAGGTTAAAACTCATATAAGACGGCAAGGATTCCTGTGCTAATAATCCTTCGGCAATATTGGGATCAAGATCGTGTATCGGCAAGCCATCAGTATCAAGAAAAAAATTTCTGGTCCTGGTGATTGGAGCCACTGAAACAAAAGATTTGTCAAAAAAGTTGAAACTGCCGCTGAGCCACCAATAATTGGGGCTTGAATATTCTAAGCCTAATGAATAAGCCTGTTGCGGACCTCCAGTAGCATAATAACCCTTTAAAAATGACTTCCCAAGATTGAGAGAACCTTCAAATGCATTGGATCTCAGATAAAGCTCCGGATTTGAAGCATAAACAGATCTTCCCACAGCTGCTACTGCTTTGAATTTGAGATTTATTAAGAAAGGGACCTCAATACTAAATTCCAGCCCGGTGTTTTGCCGGTCTATTCCCGTAAGTACCTCCTGAACATAAGCGCTGGATGCTGCATTCTCTAAACCCGTGAGTCCGTCGGCATAATAGAAGGAAACCTTTGATTGATCAGCAAGCATCAAATAATAAGCAGAAAGAGAAGTGCTAAAGTGTGTATGCCTCCAAACATATTTGAGATCAAGACCCATGGAAGCCTCTATTTGAAGACCTTGAACTACCTCATTACTTACCCTTACATTAGAAAACACATGATTCAATACCGGTGCCTTTTGCAGGTAATTTGCATTCATCAGAACAATATGCCTGCCATTGAATTTATGTAAAAATCCTGTTTTCAAACCAAGGGGCTGAAAATCTATTGCCCTGCTTTTTCCAAAAGAAAGAGGTCCGGGATATGCCCCATTTTCAAAAATGCCATTACGCTTATAATTGACAGAAACAAACTCGAACCCAAAGTATAGATCCGTTTTTTTTGAGGAGTAGTTTGAATTAAAGTACATACCCGCTTGACGGGAATTAAGTTGATAATCATAGCCAAACTTATCATGTTCAAAAACGATTCGATTAGGGTTCTTTAAATCGCTCTGTGCCTCTATGGGGTTTTTAGCATATGAATCAACATCCAGAAATCCTTTGCCTCCAAGAAGGTCCTGCATATAGGCATAGCTTTCGGAAGAATTTCCTGATATAAAAACCGTCCCGTACATTGAAAACCGATTTCCAAATTTTGTCGAAAATCCTGAGTTTAAAGACCATAGTTTGCTATCTTGATGATCATCATATAAGGTATAAACAGCATTATGACCAAAAGTTGAATTCATATTTGCCGCATACAATTCATCCCAGTTGACTTGCCCTTCCTGTCTAAATTCCTTTTCAGCCAAATAAGCCCTTCCAAAATCAGGGTTATTTGGGTCTCTCAGGAAATAACTGGGTAATTTCTGATAATATGTCGGATCAGGGTTCATCCCGCCGCCAACAACAGTTTCACTCTCTTTTAGCAACCTCCCTCCTCCATAATCCAATCGGCTTGAAGCCCTGATCCCGTCTTGATAGGTAAAATGATTATAAATACGCGTTTTTTTATTGATATAATAGCTATGGTTAAGCTGAAATATTGGCTCAAGTATTCTTTTCTCCCTGGAATTTCTCTTTTGGTCTTGCTGGAACCCCCAATAAGAATTATAGGCAATACCTTTCAATTCGTATACTTCCTGGGTCATTGGAGACGTCTTCCCTTTTGTATTATAGGCGTAAATGAATGTTGCATTTAGGAGGTGTTTATCTCCTAATTGTTTATCCACTGAGGCCAAAAAAGAATAACCTTTGTAGTTTGTCCCTGATCTGAAACCTTCGTCTCCATACCTGAACGACGCCGAAAACATATAAGCCCATCCATGCTCTAAAGAACCACTTGAAAAGGTCGTCATGACCCTGCTTTGGTAATTTTTATTGGATAATGCTGATGAAAACTTGAGCCCCTTTTGCTGCAGGGAGGCCCCGCTGATCATATTTATTCCCGAAGATAAACCTCCCAAATTATATGGTGAACTTTGCATTGGTGCGTATATTTCTTGTTGCCTCAGGGCATCATTCAACCCTCCCCAATTGCTCCATTCAGGGCGGCCGGAGTCTATTTTGTTCAAGACAACTCCATTGAGCATAACGATTCCATGTTCTGAGCCAAGAAATCGGGGCCTGAAAAAATTAGAACCAAAATCATACGCTGCCGTCCTGGAAAAAAGATCTTTCCCTGCACTTAATATACCTGCGACATTTTCCACTTCATACTGATCGGCTTCAAGCTCAAATTCATTCAGTTCTGCCCAATCATTTTTAATACCAATCTCATCTAATTTTGATAGTTCCAGTGAACCAAGGTCAAGTTGTTGCAGGGTCGACTCCAATTTAACAGGGAG
>JBFFLO010000069.1:0-9942 GCA_041554895.1 Lutimonas sp.
CACCTTGATTCAGATTTAAAATGCTATAAAAAAGCGCCTTTGATCATTACCTTTTCAATTAAATTACTCCCAAATGCATAGGGGATAAAATGATAAGAAGGAATGTCTTTTGTTACAATAAGGTTGGCAAATTTACCTTTGGTGATGCTGCCATGAGTTGAACTCAGCCCCATGGCGTAGGCACCATTTATCGTGGCGGCATTGATAGCTTCCTCAGGCGTCATTTTCATTTTGATACAGGCTGTAGATACCACAAAATTCATGTTTCCGCTTGGAGTGGAACCCGGGTTGAAATCCGTGGCCAAAGCAATGGCGAGTCCTTCATCTATCATTTTCCTGGCCGGTGTATAAGGTATGCTCAGAAAATAGGAGCATGAAGGAAGGGCAACGGGCATCACCCTGGTACCCTTTAAAGCATCAATGTCTTCTTGCGTCATGATCTCTAAATGATCAACACTTAAAGCGTTGTTTGCCACACCAATTTGCACCCCTCCGATACTGTTGAATTGGTTGACATGTATTTTAGGGACAAGGCCATGCTTTTTTCCTGATTGCAGTATTTTTTCTGTCTGAGAGGTATTAAAATATCCTGATTCACAGAAGACATCTATAAAATCTGCCAGATCATCCTTTGCGATTGCAGGGATCATTTTTTCACAAACCAGATTGATGTAGTCATCCGGCCTGTCTTTAAAATCTGCAGGAAAAGCATGCGCCCCCAAAAAGGTTGCTCTTATCGTTATAGGGAATGAGGAGGCCAGGGTTTTAATGACCTTCAGCATTTTTATTTCTGATTCAAGTGTAAGACCATAGCCCGATTTGATCTCAACGGCCCCTGTACCAAGGTTCATGATTTCTTGAAGACGTTGAGACGATTGTTCGAATAACTCCTGCTCTGAGCTATTTTGCAATTTTTTGGCTGAATTCAGGATGCCCCCTCCGCGAGAAGCGATCTCTTCATAACTCAATCCATTGATGCGATCTACAAATTCTTTTTCACGGTGTCCGGCAAAGACGATATGGGTATGTGAATCGCACCAGGCGGGAAGAATACTATGGCCCCTGGCATCGATCACTTGGTCTGCATTGAAATCCTTGAGCTCAGACATGGGCCCAAAATCTTCTATGCATTCATTGTTGACGGTTAGAAAGGCATTTTTTAAACAAGGCAGTTCCTTCATGGAAGCTCCGGCTACCTTGACCACTGATTGATCTCGTACCTGGAGGAGTTCTTTGATATTGAAAAATAAGGTTTTCATATGATCAGAAGCATGGTTTTAACAGCTGAGCTAATTTAGTTATTTAATCTTTTGATCATAAAGAATTAAGGAACAAAAGTTTCCCAAAAAAGCCCCTTATAATTATCGAGATAAGTATCTTTGTCAAAATTTTGAAGAAATGAGCAGAGCCATATATATCGCGACCGGAGAAGCTGAAAGCGGAAAGTCAATAATTACGCTGGGATTGATGGGTATTCTCCTGGGAAGAACCAGAAAAGTAGGCTATTTCAGGCCTATCATTGAAGTTTCGGATCCGTCAAAAAAGGATAACCATATAGAGACCGTTTTATCACATTTTAAATTGGAAATGGACTATGAAGATTGTTATGCTTTGACAGGGACTGAGGTAATCCATAAAAAAACCAATAATCAGGAAGGGGATATTCTCGATATTATTATCAAAAAATATAAGGAACTCGAAGATAAATTTGACTTTATCCTTGTTGAAGGAACAGATTTTTCTGGTGAAGCTGCATTTGTTGAATTGGATATTAATGCGGTAATAGCGAAAAACCTTGGCATACCCGTTATTCTGGTTGGAACGGGTAAGGATAAAAGCCTTGACGAACTGGTTACAAATCTTCATCTGGCATACGATTCCTTTCTCGACAAAGAAGTAAAGGTTTTAGGTATCATTGCCAATAAAGTGAATGAAAGTGACACAGAAGCAGTAGCGAAGAGGTTGGAAGAAGTGGTTGAAGAAAATATATTTATCGGGGTAATTCCGATGATCAAAAGCCTTAACAATCCTACTATTAAAGAGATCGTGGATAACCTAAAGGCTGATGTTTTGATTGGGGAAGCTCAACTTGATAACCAAGTGGAAACCTCTGCAGTCGGAGCAATGCAATTAAGAAACTTCCTGGTCCATCTTGAATCAAATTGTCTTGTGATTACTCCTGGTGACAGGGCCGATATAATTCTCAGTTCGCTTCAGGCCAGTTTGTCGGATAATTATCCAAAAATTTCAGGGATCCTGCTTACAGGAGGATTGATTCCGGAGGAACCCATCATGAAACTGATCCGCGGGTTAAAGGAAGTTGTCCCGATACTTGCCATCAAAAAAGGAACTTTTGAAGTGGCCAATAAAATAGGAGCAATAAGGTCGCATATTTACCCTAGCAATGAGCAACGTATCTATACCTCTCTCAATACTTTTGACAAATATGTCGACATAGGCGATTTGATAAGGAAATACCTGACGTTCAAGCCTCAAGGGTTAACCCCAAGAATGTTCCAGTATAACCTCCTGAAAAGAGCCCAAAAAGTCAAAAAGCACATTGTTTTACCCGAAGGAATGGATGATCGGATATTGTTGGCTGCAGCTCGGCTGACCGTGCTTGACGTTGTTGAAATTACCTTGTTGGGGTCCAAAAGCAGTATTGAAGAAAAGATCAAGGAATTGGGAATCAGCATGAATCTCGATAAGGTACATATAGTCGATCCAGTATCATCGCCACATTTTGAAGATTATGTCAATACTTTTTATGCATTGAGAAAGCATAAAAACATCAATATTGCCATGGCCAGGGATACGATGCAGGATGTTTCTTTTTTTGGAACCATGATGGTTTACAAAGGACATGCAGACGGGATGGTATCAGGGGCCGTCAATACCACCCAGCATACCATACGACCTGCTCTGCAATTTATCAAGACCAAACCAGGCGTATCTGTCGTTTCATCCGTATTCTTTATGTGTTTGGAAGACAGGGTCTCCGTTTTTGGTGATTGCGCGATCAACCCGAACCCAACTGCCGAACAATTGGCCGAGATCGCTATTTCCTCTGCAGACTCGAGTAAGTCATTCGGCATAGAGCCGAAAGTGGCGATGCTTTCCTATTCATCTGGTTCTTCAGGACAGGGAGCAGATGTTGATAAAGTGAGAAAGGCGACCGAAATCGTAAAGAAATTGAGGCCAGACATTAAGATAGAAGGGCCTATACAATACGATGCAGCCGTAGATAGTAAAGTTGGCAAGAAAAAGTTGCCTGATTCAAAAGTGGCAGGTGAAGCCAGCGTCTTGATCTTCCCTGATCTCAATACAGGAAATAATACCTATAAGGCTGTTCAAAGAGAAACCGGAGCCATTGCCATTGGCCCGATGTTGCAGGGTTTGAATAAACCTGTTAACGACCTGAGTCGCGGTTGTACGGTAGACGATATATTTAATACGGTTATTATTACAGCGATTCAGGCACAATAGTATGAACGGTTTGGTAAATCATAACCTTGTGGTCAGGCAGGAAACAGACAATGATGCTACTCGGGTGCGTGAGTTGGTCAAAGAATCGTTTAGAACTGAACCATACAGTGACCAAAAGGAGCATGACCTGGTCGATCGATTGAGAAAATCAAGTCAATTTATCCCGGAACTTTCTCTTGTTGCAGGGCTTCAAGAAAATATTATAGGATATATTTTATTGACCCAAGCCGGAATTAAAATTGACCATCGCGTATATCCCACTTTGGCTTTAGCTCCCATTGCAGTTCACCCGGATCATCAAAAGCGCGGGATAGGCACCCGGTTAATGACCTTTGCGCATCAAAAGGCTGTGGAACTGGGTTATGAGTCTATTGTCCTGATCGGTCATCAGGATTATTATCCTAAATTTGGATATCGGCTGGCACAGGAATTTGGAATCCGGTTTCCATTTGATGTTCCTCAAATCAATGGTTTTGTATTGGAGCTGAAAGAAGGAGCTCTAAATGGAATTAGCGGAGAAGTAGTCTATGGAAAAGAATTCTTTGCAGACTAATTAATTAAAAACAGAAAGCATATTTATGAAAATATTAGTGATCAATTCAGGAAGCTCCTCCATCAAGTTTCAATTAATAGAAATGCCTGAAAAAAAGGTTTTGGCTTCAGGAATGGTAGAAAGAATTGGATTGGACCAATCTATGGTTCAGCTCAAGGTTGGGGAGAAGAACATTGAGGAAACAAGAGATATTGCTAACCATGAACAAGGTTTGGAACTGGTTGCGAAGATGCTGCTTGAACCTTCGACAGCACTTCTAAGTAGTGCAGATGAGATAGATGCAGTAGGCCATAGAGTAGTTCATGGGGGAAGTACATTTTCTGAAACTGTCGTGATCAATGAGGAGGTCAAAGGAAAAATCAAGGAGTTATTTAGCCTGGCGCCTTTACATAACCCTCATAACTTTAAAGGTATTGAAGTGTCTGAAAAAATATTCAAACGTGCGAAGCAAATTGCAGTCTTTGATACAGCCTTTTTTCAAAGTATTCCAGAAGTGGCTTTTCGCTATGCCATACCCGAAAAGTTCTATGAGGAGAATCAAATAAGGACTTATGGCTTTCACGGAACTAGTCATAAATATGTTTCAGAGCGGGCTATTGAGCATTTAAAAAAGGAACGTTCAAAGATCATCACTGTTCATTTGGGAAATGGATGCAGTATTACCGCCATAAAGGACGGTAAAAGTATAGATCATTCTCTGGGTTTTGGCCCGATGAATGGTTTGGTCATGGGTACCAGAAGCGGAGATATTGATCAATCAGTGATCTTTTACATGATGGATGAATTGGGCTATAGTTCACAGGATGTAAAGAGAATCCTGCAACAGGAAAGCGGCATGTACGGCCTTACAGGATATAGCGACCTTAGAGAGATCGAAATGAAGGCAGAAGAAGGAGACAAGCTATGCATATTAGCCCTTAAAATAAACGCATACCGGGTGAAAAAATATATTGGCGCTTACGCGGCAGTTTTGAACGGGCTGGATGCAATAGTGTTCACTGCTGGTATAGGTGAAAATTCGGATGTCATAAGAAAGCTGATTTGTACCGATATGGATTTCCTTGGCATATATCTGGATTTGGAAAAAAACAGCGTTCGAAGAAAAGACCTGCGTGAGATTCAATCTGTCAACTCTCCTGTTAAGATCATGGTCATCCCTACCAATGAGGAAATTGAAATTGCCCTGCAGTCTTATCAGCTCCTTGTTAAATAACCAGGGCAAAATTTAGCATATTATCGATGTTTTTTGCAGCGATATCCACGATTGGCAGGAATTAGTTAAATTAGCTCGGATTAAATAAAAAACACCGCGCCCATGAACAAACTTCAAAAATTTGAATACCCCGTTTTTTATGCGCCATATATAGAAATTCTGGATGGGGTTTCAGGTTTGTCAGATTATTTGGAATCTTCTCTGGAGCTCTTTGAACAACTTCTTTATGAGCTTAAAGAAGAAAAATATGAATACAGATACGAAGAAGGAAAATGGACCATAAAGGAAATCGTTCAACACCTTATTGATGCAGAACGCGTATTTGTTTACAGATCTCTCAGGTTTTCAAGAAAAGATGAAACAGTGCTGATGGGTTTTGAGGAGAATTCCTATGTTTCAAATTATGATATTAATAAGCGTGATTTTAATGACCTTCTGGATGAATTTTGTTTGTTAAGAAGGTCAACAATACTCATGTTTCAGGATTTTGATGAAGAAATTTTGGATTTAAAAGGCTCTGTTGAAGGCAATTCATTTTCTGTAAGGGCATTGGGTTTTATTTGTAGTGGTCATGTGTTACATCATTTAAAGGTAATTGAGGAGCGGTATCTTTAAGTCTCGGTCCTTCTTTTGTTTGTAGTTCATACCTGGAACAGCTCCTGTTTGGAAATTTTCAGTGAAGGATTATGAACAAAGTAATATGGGTATATAAGTATTTTGCGATTGCGTGAAGCGTTGAAAAATATATGATTATTAAAATTTGAGTTGAAAAGGATGAATGAAGAACAAGAAGCTATAATGTCGAATAGTTATGATGCTATTGTCATCGGTACCGGTATATCAGGGGGATGGGCAGCTAAGGAACTTTGTGAGAACGGTCTAAGGACGCTTGTTTTGGAAAGGGGAAGAATGGTTAAGCATGTGATTGATTACCCAACAATGTATAAAGAGAATTGGGATTTTAAGCATCGCAACAGGCTGCCTGCAGAGGAGGCCAAAAGACAGGAAAAACAGTCGAGAACCGGCTATACAACTGCAGAAGAGACCAGACACTGGTTCGTTGATGATATAGACCACCCTTATTCAGAAACCAAAAGGTTTGACTGGATGCGTGGGTATCATGTCGGGGGAAGGTCAATCACTTGGGGGAGGCATTCCTATCGATTGAGTGAAATGGATTTTGAAGCGAACAAAAAGGATGGGCACGGGGTAGACTGGCCCATAAGATACAAGGATATTGCTCCTTGGTATGATAAAGTAGAAACTTATATCGGAGTTAGCGGAACAAACCTGGGCTTAAAACAATTGCCTGACGGAAAATTTTCAGAGCCCTTGGAATTCAATTGTGTTGAGGCCGATCTAGCTGAAAGAGTGGCCGAAAAAATGGATGGCAGAGTGATCACCCATGGTCGGGTGGCACACATTACCGGAGATGCGGTACACATAGGTAGGGGTAAGTGCCAATTTCGAGATCGATGTATGAGGGGATGCCCTTTTGGAGGTTATTTTAGTAGCAATTCCTCAACTTTACCAGCGGCAGAACGAACCGGTAATATGACCCTTCGACCTAATTCAATAGCCTACGAAATTGTTTATGATGAGAAAAATAAGCGGGCTACAGGAGTAAAAGTAATCGATACCGAAACCAAGGAAAAACTATTTTTTGAGGCTGAGGTTATTTTTTGCTGCGCTTCCACTATCGCTTCAAATGCTATTTTGATGCAATCAAAATCAGAAAGATTTCCAAACGGCCTGGGCAATGACAGTGGAGAACTTGGACATAACATCATGGACCATCATTTGGGAGTTGGTGCCTATGCCGTGGTAGATGAGCATCAGGATGATTATTATATTGGAAGGAGGCCCGGGGGTATGTATATTCCGAGGTTCAGAAACCTGGATGAAAAATCGAAAAGACCAGATTATATAAGAGGTTTTGGGTATCAGGGATCTGCAAGCAGAACTAACTGGCGAAGGGGTGTTGCTGAGATGAGTTATGGGGAGTCCTTAAAAGATGACTTGATAAAACCGGGACCTTGGGTCATTGGAATCACCGGCTTTGGCGAGTGTTTGCCTTATCACGAGAATAAGATTTCCATGAATTATGACAAACTTGATCAATGGGGTCTCCCAACAGTTGATTTTGACGTAGAGTTTAAAGAAAATGAAAAGGCAATGCGAAAAGATATTCAAGAAGAAGCCATTGCCATGCTCAAAGCAGCCGGTCATTCAAAGGTAACAGGCTTTGACAACCCAAATCAATTTGCTCCCGGTCTGGCTATCCATGAAATGGGCGGTGCCAGAATGGGCAGAGACCCAAAGACATCGATACTGAATGAATATAACCAAGTACATGCTGTGCCAAATGTATACGTTACAGATGGTGCCTGTATGACTTCTTCAGGATGCCAAAACCCATCCCTGACTTATATGGCCCTGACCGCAAGAGCAGCGGATCATGCTGTCAAGGAATTTAAAAAGAAACCTAAAGCTTAAGTGATGAACAGGAGAGAAATAATAAAGGGATTGGCCCTGAGTTTTGGCTATGTTGTTGCGGCACCGACTGTTGTAAGTGTTTTAGAGTCTTGCTCTGCAAAAAGCGAAACCTGGCAGCCCCTCTACTTTAGCAAGAAAGAGCAGCACTTCGTTACGCATTTAGTGGATATCATATTACCAGCCACAGATACCCCTGGTGGATTGGACGTAAATTTGCCTCAATTTATTGATATGATGAGCGAGGATATGTTTGGCCCTGAAGAAAAAGAGCTGTTCAAAGAAGGCAGTGAAATATTTTCTGCCAGATTTAAAGAGAAGTTTGGCAAGGACATTGGCGCATCCAACAAAGATGAAATAGCCGGGTTATTTGCCGTCTTTTTTGACCTTGAGCCTTTGGAGCAAGCCAGGGTTGTCTCTATGCAAGCAAAGACGATCAAAGAGATTGCCGCGGAAGAAAGCGAGAGTTACAAAATGTATAAATTCTTGTTCAACATAAGGAGCCTTGCACTTTTAGGGTATTTTACCTCAGAAAAGGTTGGGAAGGAAGTGTTGAATTTTGACCCGATTCCAGGCAGGTATGTTCCTTGCGTGCCGGTGTCGGAAGTTGGCAATGCATGGACAATATGATGTAAAACAAAATCTAAAATAAAATGCAAATCAAAATAACCATGCTTATTGTGGGATTATTAAGCCTGTTAGGCTTTACATATTATAAGCTCCAAAAACCGAAACAGGAGAGAGATCAGGTGAAAATAGCATTTGAAATAAAATCTAAATTGGGTGAAGGCGCTTTTTGGGATCATCATCAGCAAAGATTATACTGGATTGACATCGAAGGTAAAAAAGTGCATATCTATGATCCGGTAACCAAAATAAATAAAGCATTTGATGTGCCATCGAGAGTTGGAACCGTGGTTCCAAAAAACAAAGAGGAAGCAGTTATTGCGCTGGAAGATGGGATTTACATACTGAACACAGGTTCAGGAAATATTACCTTGTTATCAGATATTGAAGCCGATATGACTTATAATCGATTTAATGATGGAAAATGTGACCCTAATGGAAATTTATGGGTAGGCTCGATGCATTTGGATCAATCTGCTCCAAGGGCTAATCTCTATAAAGTTGCTCCAGACGGGCAGGCAACGAAAATGTTGGACAGCATAACGATTTCAAATGGTATCGTTTGGACCTCAGACAAAAAGACAATGTACTATATCGATACGCCAACGGGTCATATCAGGGCCTTTGATTTTAATGAGGAAGCGAGTAGCATTTCCAATGAAAGGGTAGCCGTTGTTATTCCAGAATCACTCGGTTATGGAGATGGAATGGCCATTGATAAAGACGATAAATTATGGGTGGGCCTGTGGAATGGAAATGCTGTTGCCCGTTTTGATCCTTTAACAGGTAATTTACTGGAGAAAATCGAAGTGCCGGCACACAATGTAACTTCTTGTTCCTTTGGGGGTGAAAATTTTGATACTTTGTATATTACCACTTCAAGTTTAGATATGGATGAAGAAGAAATAAGCAAATATCCTCTTGCAGGTTCTTTATTTGAAGTTAAACCCGGAGTCAAAGGAGTGGCAGGCAATTTTTTTTCTAAATAATCATGATCATCCAAATTATAGGAGTTAGCGGATGTGGCAAAACCACCATTGCGAAGAAGCTCTCAGCATCTATGGGCCTTCCATATTATGATGCTGATGATTTTCATCCGCAGGCAAATGTTGATAAAATGAGGAGTGGACAACCACTCACTGATGAGGACAGGGCTGCATGGTTGGAAACGCTTTCAAGGAATTTACGGCAATGGGAACAGGAGGGAGGTGCTATTTTAGCCTGTTCTGCTTTAAAGGAGAAATACAGAAAGGTCTTAGCACAGGGTCTTGATCATTGTCATTGGGTATTTTTATACGGTCCTTACGAGCTGATCCTGGAAAGGATGAACAAAAGAAAAGGTCATTATATGAGTGGCGAAATGCTTAGGTCTCAGTTTGAGGCACTTGAAGTACCATCTTATGGTATCCATATTGATATACAGAAAACCCCTGAGGAGATAATAGCAAAAATAAAGTCAAGTCTATGAGTACTAAAAAGAGCGAATTTGGTGTTTTTGGCCTAGGTGTAATGGGCAGCAGTATCAGTTTGAATATTGCCGATAAAGGATATAGGCTATCAGTTTTTAATA
>JBFFLO010000070.1:0-9932 GCA_041554895.1 Lutimonas sp.
GGGAACATTCTCAGATCATCTTCTATTTTAAGCGGGATGCCTCTCTGCTCAAACCATTCTATTGTATCTCCTGTCATAAATCTGTGAAACGGCCCCAAAAGCTCTTTGTGGCCCCTTGGATAGAATCCGACAAGTTCTTTAGGATCAAAACAGGCATGTGTAACATTGCACCTGCCTCCTCCCGACACCTTTACTTTTTGAAGAACCTTACTGCTTTTTTCAAGTATCGTTACGTTCAACTCCGGATTTGATTCGGCAATATTAATTGCCGCAAAGAAACCGGCAGCGCCTCCTCCGATAATAATTACCTCTTTAGAATTTGTCATATTGTTTTGATCATCGATGCATATGGAATAACTGTTTGATACCCCTTTAAGCTAAAATAGTCGGTTGTTGTATGGTCACCTGTGGCCAGAATAAAATCACCACCCCAGGCCCCCAAACTTTTGATCTGTCCTTTAAAATCTGAAAAAAGCCTTTGCTGTACTGTTTGTTCCCTGAGGATCAAAGACAGGATCGATTCGTGTTCCTTCAAAAGGGCATTGAAGTCGGAAATAGTATTTGCTCTTAAAAGATCCCTTGAAATCTCAGAGATTCTTTGAATAGCTTTTTTATCAGCCTTATTCCTTTTATAGGCTTTGATGCTTTCACTGCTTATCTGCTTTTTATTGAGATGAACAAAATAAAGCTGGTCTTTGAATGATGGGTCAAACGCAACTTTTTTAATCGAAGGAATACCATCTTTAAGCTGATAAGTGATAGCTTGATCATGTTGTGCACATGCGATGTCATAACCACTGCCCCCAAAACTATTGAACAAGAGTTCAAAGGCATCGACCTTGGCCCATTGGGCGATATTGTTGATAAGCGTAGAAGAAGTCCCTAAACCCCAGTTTCTGGGAAAAGACAATTTGGTAGTAACATGGATGCCATTTGTATTATTCAAAAATGCAGTATTTGTTCTTTTTGCCTGTAAAAGGATCTTTTGCAAGGTTTCGGCCACTTTTTTATCTCTATTGAAAGCAAGGAGCGTCAGCTCCGGTAGGCTGTATTGCGCTTCAAACCAGATGGCGCCTTTTTCGTCGATACTCGTCCAGCCTAAGGTGTTTTCCTGATCAGTTGACACTACATGCATCTCTTGACCAAACAATGCAGGAAGCGCTAATCCGGTGGCCCCATCAAGAATCAGGTATTCACCGCTTAACAATAATTTTCCGTTGCTATAGAATCTTTGCATGTTATGAGCTCAGCTTATTGAAACATTCAATAAGTATTATTCTTCATCTTTATTGTAAATCGGCAAGACCACAAACGAAAGTCCACCAAAGAAAAGTATCATTACGGTTTGGGCGGTCCACATGATCCATCCGAAAGCAAGTGCCGGATTCTCATCAATACCATATAGCACAAGTGCACTGGCCACGAATACGGGATAGGTGCCCAAACCTCCATTTGTAACTGCCATACTCAATCCCCCCACAACAAATCCGACGATGATCGCTCCAAATGCCAAATGAGTTGTTTCAGGCAAAGCAAAAGTGACCACATAAAACATCAGTACATACATTGTCCAGATAAAAACCGTATGAAAGATAAAGGCCCATTTCTTTTTCATCCTAAAAATACTGATTACCCCTTGAATCAGGCCCTGAACAAACGTTTGAATTTTTACAACTAAAGGGTTGTCTGATTTTCTGATGAGCCATATGAATAACAATCCTAGAATTACCAAAGCACCAAGAATATAAAAGGTATATCCTGAACCTGAATTTTCCTCTTTAAAAAGATAAGATGATAAAAGCTCAGTTTGATACACAAAGGCCAGAGCCATAATACCCAGAAGCATGATCACATCTGCTACTCTCTCAGAAACTATGGTGCCAAATGCTTTTTCAAAAGGGATATGTTCATATTTCGAAATGGTTGTCGCTCTTGCGATCTCACCGGCCCTGGGCACGATCAAATTTACAAGGTAAGCCACTAAAACGGCCATGACGTTATTGGCAAATTTTGGCCTGTAACCTAACGGTTCAAGCATAAACTGCCATCTGTAGGCACGAGACAAATGGCTGAGTATTCCGAGGATCAAGGAACAGGCTACCCACCAGTAATTCGCTGTTTTAAAAGAGTTTTTGATCGCCTCAATATCTGTAGGCTTCAATTTTGACAATGAGTACCAAATCAAAAATACCCCTAAGGCAATAGGGAGCAAGGTAAAAATGATTTTTTTAGGACTGATTTTCAAAAACTATGTCAATGAATTATCTTTTTCGTTGGGGAATACGATAGCAGGCTTGAACAACTTGGCTTCCTCAAATTCGAGTGAAGCGTAAGCTATAATAATAATGATATCATCTTTGGCTACTTTTCTGGCAGCCGGTCCGTTAAGAACAATATCACCGCTTTTTCTTTCCCCTCTTATGGCGTATGTTATAAATCTTTCTCCATTGTTAATATTAACAATATGAACTTTCTCTCCTTCAATAATATTGGCAGCATCCATAAGATCCTCGTCTATGGTAATGCTTCCGATATAGTTCAAATCAGACCCCGTTATTCTTACGCGGTGAATTTTTGATTTTACAACTTCAATAGTCATTTTTTTGCTTAAAATTATAACGGTGCAAAGTTACTTAATTTAGGGCTATGTTGTCTATTAATCTGATCTTGCCGGCAAAAACAGCAATAAAAGCCCTGTATTTGGTATGCGGAATGATTTTAATCACCGATTTAAGTGTCTCTGTATCAGCAATATCAAAATATTCAAGATCTAATTCGGTGTTTTGTATAAACTCATTTTTAACAAAACTTTTAACTTTAGCTATATCGCCATTCTCGAAGAGTTTTTTGCTTTTTAGCAGGGTCTGGTATATTTCGGGGGCAGCAAGACGCTGTTGTTCACTAAGCCTTGTATTTCGCGAGCTCATGGCCAAACCATCATTTTCTCTAAAGATTTCCACAGAAACGATCTCAATCGGAAGTGCTTCCAAGGCAACCAATTTTTTTATGATCAATAACTGTTGAAAATCCTTTTCGCCGAAATAAGCTTTATCTGGTTTTGTAATTAAAAAGAGTTTTTTAACAATGGTTGCGACTCCATCGAAATGACCTGTTCTGTATTTGCCTTCCATCACCTTGTCAAGCCCTCCAAAATCAAATGACTCTGATTTTGTTTCTCCTTGATAAATTTCGTCTATGCTGGGAATGAAAACATAATCACAACCAACTGATTCCAAAGCTTGCAGATCAGCTTCAAGGGTATTTGGATAATTGATAAGATCTTCTTTTTTGTCAAATTGAGTGGGATTAACAAAAATACTTACGATGACCCGATCGTTTTCTTCTTTAGCTCTTCTGACTATGGAAATGTGGCCTTGGTGAAGCGCGCCCATGGTTGGCACAAGCCCCAAAGTAATATTTTGACCATTATCGGATAAACTTTGCTGAAGAGATTTTATAGTTTTAAAAACCTCCATTTTGCTGTTAAATATTGTTAATTGAACCGTCAAACTTAAGATTTTAATTCGAATATCGCATATAATTTCGTAATTTTGCAGCGATCCAAAATAGAATGATAAATGAAAGATAAGAGAATCCTTTATATTTCGTCTGAATTAACCCCCTATTTACCCGAAACTGAAGTGTCAAAAATGGCATTCGAAGTGCCCAAGGAAATGCACCATCAAGGTGCTCAAATAAGGATGTTCATGCCGAGGTTTGGAGTGATCAATGAAAGGAGACATCAGTTGCATGAGGTAATTAGGTTGTCTGGAATGAATCTGATCATCAATGATATGGACATGCCCTTAATCATTAAGGTGGCTTCTGTGCCAAAAGAAAGAATGCAGGTCTATTTTATCGATAATGATGAGTATTTCAGAAGAAAATCTGTTTTTACAGATGAAGAGGGAAATTTGTTTGCAGATAATGATGAAAGAGCCATATTTTTTGCAAAGGGAGTAGTGGAAACAGTCAAGAAATTGAACTGGGCACCAGATATTATTCATATCCACGGATGGATGGCTTCCTTACTGCCTCTGTACCTAAAGGAATACTATAAGAACGATCCGTTATTTGCCGACAGCAAGATTGTAACTTCTGCTTTTGATTATAAAACATCAGGTGTACTTAGCAGTCAGGAAATGATCAATAAGATTAAATTCGATCAGATTCCTGAGGAAAAATTAGAATCTTTCGTCAATGGAAATGTTGACAGCTTTGTTAAAATTGCCATGGAGAATTCTGATGCAGTAATCAAGGGAAGTGAAGCATTAAGCGAGGAAATTTCCAAATTTATAGATAAACTTGATATTCCTGTACTCGACTACCAACCGATTGAAGGCTTTACCGAAGCGTATGCCGACTTCTATCTCAATAAAGTTTTATAAAAGATTGCTAAAACATTCAAGAACAATTTATGTCTAAAAGAATTGCCATTTTTAGAAATATTGGTGTAGGATTGATATTTTTATTAGGAATCGTATCATGTGAAAAGGACCTTGAAGACATAGCAGTTGACCTGGCTGGTCAAAGGCCCTTTGATGTGGGCGATTCGATTTTTGAGGTTGTTACCTATCATCGAAATGTCGATTCATCAAGAGTTGACAATAATGACCCTGATAAACCACCTTTATATTTATTGGGAGTTAATAGTAATAATAATTTTGGCAGCCTAAAGAGTGATCTTATTGCCCAGGTTTTATTACCTGCATTAAGTGCAGGTTTTGGAGACAACGCCGTCATAGACAGGGTAGTTGTGGATATTCCTTATTTTGCAACAAGAGACGGAGACCAAAAGGCCGTTGATCCTATCACCGGCTTACCTATATTCGATGATGGTGATACCATAAGTGTCCCGAATTTCACCCTTGATTCAATTTATGGCAATGATGACCTGGCTTATAAAATTACCATTTTTGAGCTGGGAACCTTTTTAAATACGCTCGACCCTGATGATCCTACCAAAGCTAAAATCTATTATTCTGACAAAGAATATGTTTTAAACAGCGAACTGCATCAAAGCGATTTCCTGCCCAATAGAAATGACACCGTGCTTTACGTGGAGAGAAGGTATCTTGATGATGATCCAAGCACCGTTGACGACATAGATACCATCAAAGCAGAGGCTTCGGCCCCATCCATAAAGTTTGATCTTGACAAGCAATTTTTTAAGGAACGTTTCATAGATCATGACAACCCGGCCGACTTTCAAAATAATGGAAACTTTGTTCGTTATTTCAGGGGCTTGTATATTGATGCTGAAGGCTTTGACGGATCCCTGATGAATCTAAGGGCATCAGATGCAACCATGACGATTTATTACACCTATGACAAAATTGTTACTGAAGCCGAAGACGCGGATCTCAATAATAACGGAGTGACAGGGGAGGTCGATGTGATTGTTAAAACGAAACAGTCACAAATTTATAATTTTGCCGGAGTAAGAACCGGAAAGTACGAAAGGTCGTATGCCGGATCCAAAATCGAGCAGCCATTATTTAATCCGGATACTGAAAATGGAGAACCCAAACTTTATGTTCATGGAGCGGCAGGTTCAGAAATTATCATTGAAGTTATGGACCAGGAAACGCTGGATTTTGTAAAACAGCAGAACCTTTTGATCAATGAAGCGAATCTGGTTTTCTATGTTGACGGGGAACAAGGGCAAGTTCCGCAAAGATTGTTTTTATACAAGTATGATTATAATTCCCTGATCAGTGATTTTTACAGTTTCCGGTTTGGCCCTGAAATTTTTGGCGGATCTTTAGAGTATGACGATCAAGGCAATCCGGAAAAATATAAGTTTAGAATTACAGACTATATTACAAGCGTCATCAAAGCAGACGAACCTGAAGCGCTGTCCAAATTGGTTTTGAAAAATTTCGTAGTTACAGATAACCTGAGTGAAACTGCTTTTGATACCATTGTTTCCAATTGGAACTGGATTCCTAAAGGTGTAGTATTGCACGGAAATGTGCCTGCGGATAACGATAAAAGGGTAAAATTGGAAATATTTTATTCGAAATAATTCGTTAAATTCGTCAAAAATAAATTCCTGATAATTTAGAGGATTTCTCACCCTAAGCACTAAGTTATCAGGATTTTCGTTTTGATTACTAATAAAACTCAAATAAAATGTGCGGAATAACAGGCTATATAGGTTATCGCGAAGCTTATCCTATAATTATTAACGGATTGAAAAGATTGGAATACAGGGGCTATGATAGTGCCGGTGTTATGTTGTTTGATGGCAAGCAGATCAATCTGGCCAAGACCAAAGGAAAGGTGGTCAGTTTAGAAGACAAAGTTAGCTTGGAAATTTCCAACAAGGGCTTTATTGGAGTGGGTCATACCCGATGGGCAACTCACGGGGTCCCCAATGATGTCAATTCGCATCCCCACACTTCCCAATCCGGAAATTTGGTCATCGTCCATAATGGAATCATTGAAAATTACGATACGATAAAGCAAGAATTGCTGAGTCGCGGATATAAGTTTCATTCTGATACAGACACGGAAGTCCTGATCAATTTGATAGAGGAAATCAAAACAACAGAAGGCGTTAAGCTTGGAAAGGCTGTTCAAATTGCACTTAACCAGGTAATTGGAGCTTATGCGATAGCCGTTTTTGACAAGGCCAAACCGGATGAAATCGTTGTAGCAAAATTGGGAAGCCCTATAGCTATTGGGGTAGGAAAGAATTTTGAAGAATTCTTTATTGCTTCTGATGCATCTCCGTTTATCGAATACACCAAGGAAGCCATATACCTTGAGGATGAAGAAATGGCCATAATTAAAAAAGGCAGAGAGGTTAGGGTCAGGAAAATCAAGGATGATGCATTGATCGATCCGAATATCCAACAGTTAAAAATGAATTTGGAGCAAATCGAAAAAGGAGGTTACGACCATTTTATGCTCAAGGAAATACATGAACAGCCTGATGCGATCACTGATACCTTGCGGGGCAGGTTACTGGTTGACGAGGCGATTATCAAGTTATCGGGCCTGGAGAATAATATGAAGAAGTTCCTCAATGCTGAGCGTATTATTATTATAGCCTGCGGTACTTCCTGGCATGCAGGTCTTGTTGGTGAATATATCTTTGAGGATTTCGCAAGGATACCTGTCGAGGTAGAGTATGCGTCAGAATTCAGGTATAGAAACCCAGTGATCTCAGAACGGGACGTTGTTATAGCTATTTCACAGTCAGGAGAAACCGCAGATACATTGGCAGCGATTAAATTAGCGCGGTCAAAAGGAGCATTTGTATTTGGTATTTGCAATGTAGTCGGATCTTCTATTTCCAGAGAAAATGATACAGGTGCCTATACCCATGCTGGTCCTGAAATTGGTGTCGCTTCAACCAAGGCTTTTACGACTCAAATAACTGTATTATTGATGATGGCCCTTAGATTGGCCAGGGCGAAAGGAACGATGTCAAGTGCAGACTACAGATTGAATTTGCGTGAGCTTGAATTGATCCCGGGTAAAGTAGCGCAACTTTTGCGCATAGACAACGATGTTAAAGAAATTGCCAAAGAATACATGTTGTCGACCAATTTTTTGTATTTGGGCAGAGGATATAACTTCCCTGTAGCCTTAGAAGGAGCCTTGAAATTGAAGGAGATCTCATATATTCACGCTGAAGGGTATCCGGCTGCGGAAATGAAACATGGCCCGATTGCTTTAATTGATGACAGGATGCCTGTTGTGGTCATAGCGACAAGTAAAGGCCATTATGAAAAAGTAGTGAGTAATATTCAGGAAATCAAATCCAGAAAAGGTAAAATTATAGCGATTGTAACTGAAGGAGATACTGTAGTAAAGGAAATTGCCGATCATACCATAGAAATACCGGAAGTGGCTGAAGCTTTTACCCCATTGTTAACTACCATCCCTTTACAGTTGTTGTCTTATCATATTGCGGTAATGCGTAATTGTAATGTGGATCAACCAAGAAACCTGGCAAAGTCAGTTACAGTGGAGTAACGTTTTTGGTATCATTTATTTGAATTCAAGATCACTGAGGGAACCTCCCAGGTCTCTGAATTGCCAATAATGCCATGAGGATAGCTGACAACTTCTATTTTTTCGGGTGAAACTTTTATCAGTTGGTAGTCATCGGATTTATTAGGATAGAATGCATCCCATTCAGTTTTCCAGCGCTTATCTTTCTCAGATTGATCATTTACCAAGTGAGCCTTTCCATGAATAACGGTATATCCCGAAGAATTTTTGTCTAAGTAATACAAGGTTACGTTCGGGTTATTTTTTATTTGAGCTACTTTTCTGCTTTTTGGATTGGTGCCCAACCAAACCGTAAAATCGCTTTCGGGAAGAAACGGATCCATTACTCTTACTGAGGGATGGCCATTTTTGTCTAGCGTGATCAAAGCACACGTCCCGGCACCTTGCATGATATCCCTTGCCGCATTTAGCAGTGCTTCTTTGGAGAAACCTTTATGCGTTGTTTCTTGACTGAAACCATTATACGATATGAAAAGCAGCATGATCGCAAAAACACCGGGGTAATTTCTTAATTGAGCCATTATAATTTATTTATGTTGAAATTTATTTCAATAACGCTAAAAACAGACCCCTTCCTTGTAAAAAACCCCTTACCAACCAAATAAAATCAATCCCTTATACAGGCTTAACTTACTTTCCATTAAAAGTATTCATGGTATTGGCAATGCCTGCAAGGGCGAAAGAAGTTATCGCTTTGCCCGACTTCTCTATCCTTTCAGGGAGCTGTTCCTGTTCTTCAGGGTCCCAGGTGCCTAACACATGATCTATCTGTCTGCCTTTGCTGTATTCACTGCCAATGCCAAATCTAAGCCGGGCATAGTTTTGGGTTTGTAAGACTTCGTTGATATTGGTCAATCCATTATGGCCTCCGGCACTGCCTTTTGCTTTTAGCCTCAATGTTCCGAATGGAAGGTTAAGATCATCGGTGATCACCAGAACGTTTTCTAAAGGGATATTTTCAAGCTTCTGCCAATAACTCACGGCTTTGCCGCTCAGATTCATAAAGGTATTTGGCTTCAGCAAAATAAATGTTCTTCCTTTATAATTAAATCGAGCCAGATCGCCCAGCCTTTTTGTTTCAAAAACAACTTTCTGTTTTTCAGCAAGTGCGTCGAGTATCGTGAAACCAATATTATGTCTCGTGTTGTGGTATTTATCACCGATATTTCCAAGTCCTACAATAAGAAATTTTTTCATGTCAGGATCAATGTTATTTTTTGCCCGAAAAATCGTGCTAAGGTTTTGCAGGAATTTCATGTTATAAAGATAAAAAAAAAGCTTTCCGAATGTCGAAAAGCTTTTATATACAATATGGAAGTCAGATTTATTCTGTAGCTGGAGCTCCTTCAGCGGCAGCTGCTTCTCCACCTTCTGTAGCTTCTGCTTCTGCTTCATCCTCATCCTCATCCTCATCACCTGGTGCAGCAACAGACAAACGAGAAACTCTAACCTGTACAACAACAGTATTTTCCGGATGAAGAATTTTAAATTCTCCTGTGGCCAGATCCGACACCAATACCTTGTCTCCAATTTTCAATGTAGAAATATCGGCATTGATAAAGTCAGGTAAATTTGAAGGAATCGCTCTTACTCTAAGCGTTCTGTAAGGGTTACGCAAGTTACCACCCACCATAACACCTGGAGAATTTCCAATAAGTCTAATCGGAATATCCATGGTTACTTCTTTGTCTTCTGATAACTGATAAAAATCTACGTGTAGAATACTATCTGATACAGGATGGAACTGAATGTCCTTTAAAATTGCTTTAAACTTGTCTCCATTTTCAAGTTCAATCGATGCGGTATATACATTTGGAGTGTATACCAATTTGCTAAATGACAGTTCGTCTGCTGAAAAGTGCATAGCCTGGTCTCCTCCGTATAAAACGCAAGGAACCTTTCCA
>JBFFLO010000071.1:0-9857 GCA_041554895.1 Lutimonas sp.
AGCTGTAAAATGATCTTAAAATTGAATTTTCTCATCTAAAGATCAGTTAAAGAATCGCTCAACTTTCGAAATGGTTTTTGGAAAACAACAGATAACCACTTTATCATCTTCACGTATTTTAAAATCTCCAAGGGCAATAATACCCGTATTGTTTCTTATGACACCTCCAATAATTGCATTTCTTGGAAATTTAAGGTCCTTGATAGGTTTTTGGGTGATTTTAGAGCCCTTATGCGCATGAAATTCAATGATTTCAGCGTTTACATCATTCAAAATGGTCATTTCCAATACGTCTCCCTTTCGGATATACCTGAAAATACTGTTGGCCGCAAGGAGTTTTTTATTGATCAAAGTATCAATTCCAATATTCTTGCTCAGGCTAAAATAATCTACATTCTGCACCAGTGCAATGGTTCGGTCCACCCCTTTTGATTTGGCCATCAGGCAAGACATGATATTGGTTTCAGATCTTCCCGTTACCGCCACAACCGCATCCATTTCTGAAACATTTTCTTCTTCGAGTAAATCCACGTCTCTGGCGTCACCGTATATAATCATTGCATTGGGAAGCTCATCCGCCAATTCGATGGCGCGTTTCTTATGGTATTCTATCAGCTTGATATTGAGCCCATTACTACACAGGTCCCTGGCAGTCTTTTCGCCAATTTTACTGCCCCCCAGGATTAAGACATTTTTTATTGGTTTATTTTCTGTATCCGACAACCGGTTTAACTCTTCAACTCCTTTTTCCAGTGTTATAAAGTATACCTGATCCCCGACTTGAAATTTGGTATCTCCGCGAGGTATAATGGTTTCGCCTGTAATCTTTCTTTTAATAACAATAGGCATAAAATTGATCCCGGCATATATTCCTGCTGCTTCTTTGACTGACTTTCCAACAAAAGGTGCTGATCTGGATAGGATCATGGCCACCATGGTAAGTTTGCCACCTTCAAATTCATGCGTTTCATTAAAAGTCATTTTTTCAAGAAGTAACTTGATCTCATTTGTGGCCAGTTCTTCTGTTGAGATAAGTTCATCAATCCCTAATTCCACAAAATTGATTTTCTCTTTGTTATCTGTAAATTCTGAATTACTGATCCGCGCAATTGTCTTTTTGGCTCCAAGTTTTTTAGAGATGACACAGGCTGTGATATTTGTTGTTTCTGATGAGGTTACTGCAATAAAGAGATCAGAATTCTCAATATTGGCATCTTTTAAAGCCTGAATTGAGGTAGCATCTTGTTGTAAGGTTTTGATATCTAATTTAGAATCAGCGTAAAGTAATCTGTCTTTATCCTTGTCGATAAGAATAATCTCATGTGATTCAAAGGAAAGAAGTTTAGATAAGTGAAATCCAACCTCTCCAGCCCCGGCAATAATTATTTTCATTTAGATTTTATTGATTGAACATTTCAATAACCACAACAAACAACTTGAAATTCATCATATTGATTATGCAAATGTATCATATTTCTTTTATATCAAAGGGTTGATCTTATGACAAAAATGACATAAACTGAGAAAAGATATGATCATAAAAGACTGGAGTGAAGATGATCGCCCACGGGAGAAATTATTTTTGAAAGGGCAGATGGTTCTTTCAGAAGCTGAGCTACTGGCCATTTTGATAGGATCAGGAAATAAGAAGGATTCTGCTCTTGGAATTTCAAGAAAGGTTTTGTCTGAGGCTAAAAATAACCTGGCAGTTCTGTCCCGGTTCAGTGCTCAGCAACTAATGACGGTTAGAGGGATTGGCAAGGCAAAAGCAGCTGTTATAGTCGCGGCAATGGAATTGGGACGTCGTAGAAGAGGTGTTAATGGCTTCGAAAAGAGGAAGTTGAGCAGTTCCAGATCGGTCTTTGAATTGATGCAGCCATTGATTGGAGAACTTGACCATGAAGAATTTTGGGTATTGTTGCTCAATAATGCAAATAAAATGGAATACAAATGGAAGTTGAGCGTTGGGGGGATTACGGCTGCCCTGGTTGATGTAAGGCTTATTTATAAAAGGGCAATTGAACGGGGAGCCACAAGTATTATACTTTGTCATAACCATCCTTCAGGAAACCTTATGCCAAGTCAATCGGATATGATGTTGACAAAAAAAGTGATAAAAGGAGGCGCTATTCTGGATATTAAAGTGCTCGATCATATCATTGTTGCCGAACAGGGTTATTACAGTTTTGCAGATGAAGGAAATCTATAAGTGAAGGGCCACATGTCTTAATATCAAGCTTCATGTTTCTTTTCAGGAAAGAGATTTTATAATACGCTTTATAAAGTTTACATTTGGGTTGACAAACTCGCCGAACATGCTGTTAGTATATACCCATAAGATAACACCAAGGTTAACATATACCTTCAGGCATATATTCGTAAGAATTTTGCATATTGAAGTAAATTTCACAACGAAAATCGAGGAGTTCATAGCGCATGACGGCCTTAAGCTTTCATATACCAAGCAGCCTTTGGGCAGTGAATTATTCATTAAATGTAATGACCTGTTGTTTACCCAGGGGATTGATTATTTGGATGTCAACGTAGTGACCTGGGGTGATCTTCCTTGCTTTTTTCAAACCAATTTCGGTGCAGAGGTGCCTTGTGATCTTTTTGCAGCCAGTTTTTACCTGATCAGTCGTTATGAAGAATACCTGCCTCACGTAAAAGACCAGTTTGAGCGCTTTCCTGCCTCAGAAAGTTTAGCCTTTCAGCATAAATTTTTGGACCAACCTCTAATCGATATTTGGGCCTATAGATTCAGGGACATCCTAGGCTCACATTTTACAGATTTTCAGGAAGAACTCCATAGTAAAGAAAGGAAGTTCAATTATATTTCGACGATTGATATTGACAATGCCTATCAGTTCAAGCATAAAGGATTTACGCGGAGTGTAGGAGGGATTTTAAAGGACATCAGCCAATTTGACTTAAGGAACGTATGGTTGCGGTTTCTGGTGCTTTTTGGTATACGGCGCGATCCTTTTGATATGTATAAAAGATTGCTTTTAATGAAGAAAAAGTATAAGGTTAAAACCATATTTTTCTTTTTGCTTGGCGATTACAGCACCTATGATAAGAACATATCACCGGGAAACACGAATTATAAATTGCTGATAAAAAACATAGCAGACTATGCCGAAGTGGGCATTCATCCGTCCTATTTTAGCATGAAGAATGATCTGAAGACCAAAAAAGAAAAGGGGATTCTTGAAAGCATCGTGAATTTTCCAATCACACGGTCAAGGCAACATTACCTGAGGATTGAACTTCCGGAGACTTATCAAAACCTGGTGGATCTTGAAATCAAAGAGGAATACTCAATGGGATATGCCTCTCACTATGGATTCAGGGCAAGTACCTGTACCCCTTTCTATTTTTATGACCTTGATTTTGAAATTCAAACGCCTTTAAAAGTGTTTCCCTTTGCAGCCATGGACGCTACCTTAAATGATTATTTGAATTTTACTCCGAAAAGGGCCTTTAATACGATTATTAAGTTGGCAAAGGAAGTCAGAAAAGTGGACGGTACCCTGATCACCATTTTTCATAATGAATCAGTTAGTGGTTCAGGAAGGTGGAGAGGTTGGGGAAGGTTATATGAAAGCCTTTTGATCGAATTAAACAAAGTGTTGTGATCTTTGGATATATGTGCTTGCTACAAATTCCCTTTGACGGTTTTTATACTCTTTCCATCTTATGATCACATATGTTCCATACCACAAAATTGACAGAATAAAATATGATAATTGCATAAGACATTCGATAGCATGCAGAATTTATGCGTTTAGCTGGTACCTTGACTGCGTTACCGATCATTGGGATTTGTTAATGGAAGGGGATTATGACTCGGTAATGCCACTGCCCAGAAAAACCAAATATGGAATTCCTTATGTCTTTACGCCGCCCTGGGTTCAACAATTAGGCTTGTTTTCGTTGCATAAGACTTCCGAGAAAACCCAAAATGAATTTTTAAAAAGGGTCAGCAAAAAATTTCTTTGGATAGATTATCATATGAATTCATCTTATAACAGAGCTTCAGGATCTGTGTTGGTCAAGAAAAATTACTTTCTTTCTTTGGAAGAGGGAATGGAAAAAATTCAAGAAAAGTATAATAAGAACAGAAAAAGAATTTCAAAAAGGAAATTTGACAATTTAGTGCTTGATAAAAATGGAGACATAGAGGTTTTTATCGAAAACTATAAAAATCAACGTAAATCCTATGCTATTTCACAGGACTCGATCGATCGCCTGAAATGTCTTTGCCTCAAGAATAAGGAGCATGTCCATGTTTGGAGCGTATTTCATGACAGCGCGTTTTTGGCAGGGCTGGTTTGGCTTGAAGACCAGCATAGAATTACCTACCTGTTGCCTCTAGCAGATGAAAGGGCCAAAAAACGTCACATCCCCACCTATATTATTAACGAATTGATCAAAGATTTTCAAGGTCAGAAGATGCTGTTGGATTTTGAAGGTTCCATGGTAACAGGCGTTGCAAATTTCTACCGGAGTTTTGGTGCAGATGCCGAATCTTATTACTATGTTAAAAAGAGATTCATTGGCCATGGTTAATCCAGTTCGCATTTGTTTTTTGGCCGACCGGCATGATCTGTATGACGACAGGATCTATTGGAAAATGGCGGTACCTCTTGTAAAAAAAGGATTTCAGGTTCATTATATCCTTATTGGTGCAAAAGCGGCGGCTGGAACTACTTCAGAAGGTGTTCATTTTAAAATATTTAAGCTCAAAACATTTTCAAAAAACAGGTTTTTAAATTTCTTTTTAAAAAGACTGAATCCTGATGATAATTACAGCAATATGTTCAGGGAAGCCGGGGCCATTCACGCTGATATCTATCATTTTCACGATCTATGGATCAATAGAATAGGGCCTAAACTTAAGAATCTGGTTGATAAGCCAGTTGTTTTTTATGATGCCAGGGAGCCTTATGCAGCCGATTACCTGTCTTATATAAAAACCCCATTCCCTTTTCTCCTGCAGTTATTTGCCTCGCGTTTGGATCGATGGGAAAAGAGGCAGGCACAAAATTATGACCTTGTGATTGCCAATGAACTTAACGTACAGCAGAATTTTGCAAAAGTGATAGGAGAGGAGCGATCTGTAGTGTTGTACAACTATACCGATATGGTTGGCGAAACTGAGCCTTTGCCATTGACTGAAAAAAAATATGACTTGATTTATTGCGGAGCAGTGACAAGGTTAAGAGGAGCCTTTGAGATTTTGAAAGCTGTAAACCTGCTCAAGGAAGAACTCCCGAATATTAAGGTTTTATTATTAGGCAACTATTTTCCCGCTTCCCTTAAGGACGAACTTCAAGGCTTTGTCAATAAAAACAAACTGGATCATCTTGTCGAACTAAAAGATGCTGTTCCTTATAAAGAAGTGGCTCATTACTATAGTTTGAGCAAAATCGGATTGGTCCTTTTACAGAAGACAAAGACTTTTGAGATCAGCATGCCCATCAAGATTTTTGAATATATGGCCTTTGGTTTACCGGTTATTGGAAGTGATTTTGGCCATATGAAAGATTATATCCAAAAGGACCAATGTGGTATTTCGGTCGATCCCAATGACAGCAAGGCAATAGCTGAGGCAATTTTATCATTAATGAATAACCATGAACTGTACAAAAAATTCAGTGACAACGGTCGACAGGCCGCTTTAACCAAATACAAGTGGGAGTTTGAATTTAACAAGTTACTGGGATATTATAAAAAGGCCCTGGATGAGAGGTAAGCAAAAGCATATCAAGCCTACCTTTAAGACAGATTTCTTCTGGTATTCTTTGGGCTCCATACTTCCCATGTTTATAGGCTTTATCAAGACCCCCGTTTTTACCAGGCATTTTGATACGGAGGCTTTTGGCCAGCTGGGCATAGTAAGTATTTCCTTCTCATTTTTAGGGATGATGCTTTTTTCATGGATAAGCTCTTGTCTATGGCGCTATTACAGTAAATACAAGTCTTCTGAAAGATTGACAATGCTTTATTCGAACTTGTTTTTTCTGTATGTAATTTCATTGATTGGCTTAGGGTTTATAAGTGCACTATGGTTTTTTGAGTCCGATTCGGGGCTTATCAGGGAATTGATTTTTTATTCGTTTCTGCAATTGATATTCAATCAATTGTTCCTTGCCTATATGGTAGTTATTCGACTCACCGGAAAATCCAGGTATTATACAGTTTTTCAGGCTATAAGAGCTTTTTTTAGCTTGTCAATTGCCTTGCTGTTGGTCTTCTGTTTTGACATGGAGATCAGCGCCTTGGTGAGCAGTTTGGTTTTGGTTGATATGGGTTCCCTGGTGGTTTTGGCGTTGGTGAATCCGGCGGTCATAAAAGTTCATTTTAGTCAAATCAACAGGGTTGCCTTAAAGGAGCTGCTGCGATACGGAAGTTTGGGATTTGTATTGAATATTAGCCTTTTGAGCGTTTCATATAGCGATCGTTATGTTATTGCACTGTTTTATGATTTGGAGCAGGTAGGAATCTATGACCAGGTTTCCAAAATTTCTCAATTGTCGATAATGGCCCTGATCACGGTGTATTTCAATACAATTAACCCCACATTGCTAAAGCTGCTTGATTCCGATTTTAAAGGCTCTCTGAACAAGATGCAAAATTATCTCTACCCGTTTATTTTGATTGGAGTTCCGATAGTTGCCTACCTTAGTATCTTTTCTGAGGAGATAGCAGGGCTGTTGCTCGGAATAAATTTTAGAGAAGGATACATCATGATGCCCTATATTTTTATGGCTACTTATGTATATGGGCTGTCTAATTTTTTCGAATTGAGATTGAAGTTTTCAAATCAATTCAAACGGCTTGGCGGAATTGCTGTGAGCACTGCCCTGTTGAATATACTGTTGAATCTGGTCTTTGTGGCCAAATTTGGTTATCGATGGGCCGCTTATACAACCCTGGTCTCTTATTTGTTTATGTTACTGCTTTTTTATTATCATGATCAGGAGGTTTTGAAACTACCAAACAAAAAAAGAGGCATTCTTTTGAAAATGTTTTTGTTATTAACATTTCAATACCTCATTTTTGCCATATTCGTTGATAAATTGGATCTGGAAAGGGAGCTTAGAATTGTTGTAGGGCTTATATTTGCCCTGACGTATTTTCTTTATTTCAGAAAGCCTATCACTGCATTGAAAATACCTGTAAACTGAAACCATGAACATCAAACATATATTTTTCGACCTTGACCATACTTTATGGGATTTTGAAACAAATTCCAAAAAGACCTTTTCCTATATTTTCGAAAGGAATAATCTTCAGATAAATTTTGACGCGTTTATCAAAGTGTACCAGCCCATTAATTTTCGTTATTGGAAGCTTTTTCGTGAGGAAAAGGTGAAGAAGGCAGACTTGCGTTACGGGAGGCTAAGAGAAGCTTTTGATGCCATTGGATATGAAGTAGATGACGAAATGATACACCTGCTTTCTGAGGAATACATTACCTTTCTGGCTGATCACAATGCCTTGTTTGATGATGCACTTGAAGTACTTGACTACTTAAAGCCTCAGTATCATATGCATATCATCACCAATGGCTTTGAAGAAGTACAGCTCAGGAAACTTCAAAATTCAAATTTAGCACCGTTTTTTGATCAGGTCATCACTTCGGAAAAAGTGGGCGTTAAAAAACCGAATCCGGTGATATTTAAATACGCTTTAGAGGTTACAGGAGCGGGAGCCCAGGAAAGCGTTATGATCGGTGATAATTTTGAAGCCGATATAATTGGCGCCATGGATGTGGGCATGCAAGCCATTTTTTGCAAATTCAACGGTGAGATCGCTACAAGGCAGGTTCCCACAGTGGATAATTTATTGGAATTGAAAAAATTACTTTAAACCCTGGATTTGAGCAGTTTCCGAAAATAAATGTATATTTAGCCATTGTTATAAAGAATATTGCTAGATAATCCCCTCATGATCAGAATTTACTGTCTATACCTGTTGTTTGTCTTTTTGTGTTTAAAAACCGTGGCTCAAAACATGCAGGTTTTGTATGATTTTGATGAATTACCTCAAACTTTGATGCTCAATCCCGGGTCAGTTGTTGGTTATGATATGCATATTGGCGTGCCATTTTTATCGAATGTATATGCTATGGGAGGTTCATCGAGCCGGGAGGTGAATTACAATAACTTAATCGCTGGAACCGACGGGAATACAGAGGTTCTCAGGAATTTACGAGCCTTGGGTTTGAGCGAGCGGGAAGTGTTTCTTTTTCATCAGCAAATTGAAGTATTGAATGGGGGTTTCAGATTTAGGAACCCTGATTATTACCTGAGTTTTGGCATGTATCAGCAAACCGATGGTTATTCGAGCAACCCCCAGGATTTTATAGACCTTTACCTGTACGGAAATGACCAGAATCAGGATGGAAACCCCGAGTTTGATGAACGGTTTAAAGCAAATCACGTAAATGCAGTTTTTGAGTTTGTAGGGGTTTTTCATGTTGGCCTCAATAAAAAGGTAAATGAAAAATTAACCATTGGAGGAAGACTTAAATTATTGTCAGGATCCTTAGGGCTTGAAACGAGCTCTAATAAAGGAAACTACTATCTCACTTCAGGTGCTGCCTTAAATGAGCCCTATGTGCATAATTACGAAAATCTTGCAGTTAAACTAAATACTTCGGGCTTGTTGGATTCCTTTGACCTGAGCGATGATATTGGAACGCCCACAGAACTTATGGCTGGCTTGTTTTTTATGAATGGCAGCATGGGGGCCGCAATTGATCTTGGATTTACTTATAAGGCTAGTGATGAGTTGGTTTTTACCGGCAGTTTATTGGATATTGGAATGATCTCTTTCAAGCATAAATTGACAACAATGGACTTTGAAGAGGCCGTTATTCCGTCAGGAGATTTTTATGATCCGGCTGGCAAAGGACTGGATTACTGGAGAGGGTTATACTTATCTGATGAGTTGCCCCTGGATACATATGAAAAAGGCTTTTCATACTTTAGATCACCTAAGCTAAATGGCGCTGTGAAATATGAAATGCTGAGAAAAGTGAAACAGGATAAATCGGCTTTTAGAAATGTAAGGGCCGATCTTTCAAGTGATTATTTAAAAAGTTCCTATGGGATGCAGGTCTTTACAGAATTCAGGCCAAGATATCCTGTCTGGGCCCTTACCGGATTTTATTCCAGGCAATTCACTAATTTTTTGTCGGCTAAAGCAACGTATACTGTCGATAAATTTTCCTATTATAATATAGGCCTTGGGATATCTGCTCATATTAAGAGTTTTAATTTTTATGCAACTGCAGATAATTTAGTAGCTTTAGCCTCTATTAAGAACAGCAATTACCAATCGGTTCAGTTTGGTATGAATTTTATATTTCACTAGTTATTATGTCAAGAATTCAACAAGTCGCAAGCCTCTTTTTTCTTTTCTTATTCTGTTTCTCAGGATACGCACAAAACGAGTTGAACCCCTTTAAGTATATTATTGTTCCCAAACAATATGATTTTCTTAAAGAAGAAAATCAATACAGGGTGAATTCCATGACGAAATACCTTTTCGAACAGAATGGATTTATCACTTTTTACCAAGGTGATGAGTATCCGGCTGATCTCAACGCAAATCCATGTTTGGCCGCAACCGCATTGGTGCTTAACGAATCAAGTGCTTTTACGACCAAACTGGTCGTATCTCTGAAAGATTGCCGCGACAAAGAGGTGTATAGGACAGCAGAAGACAAAAGCAAGATCAAAGAGTTTGACAAAACATATATTGATGCGCTTAAAAAGTGTTTTGTTTCTGTAAAGGATCTGGATTATGCATTTGAGGAATCCCTGGTGATCAATGCAGGAGCA